>NZ_JAHQUY010000050.1 GCF_019052365.1 Leyella stercorea | reverse complement strand
TCAATCCGTTGTAAAAATAAAACACAGACAAGTGTGTAGAATTACAACGGATTAAACGGATTAAACGGATTTCTGTATTATCGTAAAATCGGATTAAACGAATTTCAGCTTGATACGAAAGCTATCGTAAAGCGGATAGCCGCTACATATTACTTCACGACAACCTTGCGTGTTGTGCCGTCAGACATGCGAACGATGTTCACACCCTTCTGCGGAGCAGCGAGCTGAGTGCCGTCCACTGCGTAGCGAGCCACCTCTACGGCAGCAGCGTCGGCTGTGGCGTCGTTGATGGCTGTGGATGTAGCCTCGTGGATGAGCTGCAACTCAGACGGACCGCTGTACCAGTTGTACTCGAGGTTGAGGAAGAGCGACTTGTGGTTGTTCACTGCCACTACACGCTGATAGATGTTCTTCTTAGCATAGTCGGCTGGCAATGTGACACTTGCCTTAGCATCCACCAAACCAGGCTGACACTCGATGCAAGTAGCGAAGGCATCACCCTTCTTCAGCTGCTGTGTCACCTTGAGGTTGTCGATGTAAAGCACGCTCGGTCCGTCGGTAGCGTAGATAACAATCTTCGCATCCTCGTAACCCTTGCTGAACTCGCACTCTACGTTCTTCCAAGTCTTCTTGTCGAGGTCGAAGTGCTTACGCTCCACCTCCTCGTACAGACCCGTTTCGGGGTTGAACGCAACGATGGCAGCGATGGCGTTTACCTGATACTCCGGATAGTTGTGCTCCTTGTCGAGGTCGTCAGATGCGTAGTCGCCCCAGAGCGAGACATTCAGCTTCACGCTGCTGTCGGCAGAGATGTTGAGTACGGGAGTCTCAAACTTTGCGTAGCGTTTCAGGTCCTCACCAGTCTCAGCATCCT
Organism: Leyella stercorea; assembly: GCF_019052365.1. Lineage (GTDB taxonomy): Bacteria > Bacteroidota > Bacteroidia > Bacteroidales > Bacteroidaceae > Prevotella. The sequence continues at coordinate 20,696 of NZ_JAHQUY010000050.1, read as the reverse complement.
GAACATTTTTTACAACGTCATAGAAGTAGTTCCATCCGTCGACCATTACATATCCTCCTGTGAGCGGTGCCCAATAGGTAGCAAAGCAGCCATTCATGTTTGTGCCCTTAGGATAGCCCTTAGCTTGAGACAGAAGATCCTTAGGTTCGTTGCCCGGAGTCCAGTCCATCTTAGAGCCGTTGGCGTCGGTTACGCTGTTGAAGTCCTCGTCGAGGAGTGTGAACTCGCCGTCGTTCTCAGCGATGCGGTCCTCGTACACATAATAATTATAGAAGAGTGCGTTTGGAATCTCTTCCCATGTAGCGGTGTAGTTGCCGTTGGCGTCAATCTCCACGTCGTTCGGCGTGGGCGACTGCAGCTCGTTGAGCACCACGTAGCGCGAGGGCTGCGACTTGTTCTCGCCGTCAGAAGCCGTCACGTTGTAGCGGTAGATAACGCCCGGCACGATGCCGCGCACGGTGCAGATGGTGTCGGTGGTCTCGAGGTCGGTAACAACCTGCTCACCAATATTACCCTCTTCGTCCGATTTATACACATTGACATAATACTTTGTTGCGCCTTCAACCTTGTTCCAGCGTGGGCGGAAACTTGTACCTGTGTAGAAGATGTGGCGCAGCACGTTAGGCGAGCCAACGGCTGTCTTCTCGTAGTAGACCTTGAAGTCGTCCATGAGCACCTTCACGCCGTTCTCCTCGCGGAAGATGACACGTGTGGCTTTCTTGCCCTGCTCAAAGCGCAGCGTGAACTCCTTCCACTCGTTAGTCATGCCCTCCACGTTGCCGAACTCCGCATAGACAGGGTTCTTCGGGTCGGTAACGTCCTGTGCGGTGTAGCCCAAGCCTACATAACCCGGCGTGTTGTTGGCGAGACGCGCGCGGAACGACACGAAGTAGATGCCGTTGTCGGCAGATGCGTCGAAAACGGGAGTGTTGAAGTGCGCAGCGATGTAGTCGTCAGCGCGTGTGTTGTTGAAGAAGATCATGCCACCGGCTGGGTATACCTGATACGATCCCCATCCCGGTGTCTGCGTATAATCGGGATTCACGCACGAGTAGAAGATGTCGTTAGACGGCATACCAGTGCATGTGTTGATGTTGAAAGAGAGGTCGGGGTTGTTCTCCGAACCCGAAGTCATCTTCGAGAAGTCCTCGTTGAGGATGATTGCCTGTTCGGCGTTCGCCTTTGCCGCAGGCTGCACAGTCTGTGCATTAGCGGTTTGCGTTGCTACTGCCGTCGGAGCGGCGAGCAGGACAGCAAGAGCTGCTGTCAAGCAATGTTTCTTGTTCATTGTTTTCTTTAGATTTGTTTATATTGTTGTTGCTTTTCTGCCCATTATCTGACGGCGCAGGCGGCGCGCCGGAATCCACGATGCCGCCCATCCTATCAGTATCACGGTGATGAACACTACGAGCACATCCACGTAGTGAACGCTCACGGGGTAGGCGTTGACGATAAACGTGCCCGAGCTGTCGCCCATCTTCACGAAGCCGAACGCCTGCTGCAGTCCGCAGAGCGCCAGTCCGAGACCGATGCCTATCAGCGCGCCCACAGCCGATATGATGCGACCCTCGTAGAGGAAGATGCTCACTATCTGGCGGTCGCTGGCTCCGAGGTTGTGCAGCGTGTTGATGTCGTCCTTCTTGTCGATGATGAGCATCGAGAGCGAGGAGATGATGTTGAAGCACGCCACGATGAGTATGAACGTGAGGAACACGTACGCCAGCACCTTCTCTATCTGCATGATGCGGAACGTGTCTTCCTGCTGCTCGAAGCGGTCGAGCACGCGGAAGTTCTCGCCTGCCGCTGCCTTTATCTCCTGCTTCGCCTCAGCGAGGTCGGTGCCCGGCTTCAGGCGCAGCTGCAGCGAGGAGAGCATTCCGTCCTGGTCGAAGAGCTGTCGGGCGAAGTAGATGGACGTGATGATGCGGTCGCGGTCGTACTTGTTCTGGTTCACCGCGAACACAACGCCCGGCGAAAGCAGCGAGTCGACCACGAAGCCGTCTGTCGGCGTGTCGAGGTCGGTGAGCTGTCCCTGACGCACGGGTGCGTAAATCTTAAGATAGTCTGCCCAGCGAGCGCCGAGCCCCATGTCCTGCGCCAGACGTATGCCCGGCACGCCGAAGTAGAGGTTGGCAACGCGCAGCGTGAACTCGCCGTCGCCGTAGAGTATGTCGCCGATGCGCGTGAGCTGGTCGAAGTTCTCGTCGACGCCCATCACCGTCACCATGCGCTGGCGGTCGCCGTAGACGGCAATCGCCTGGTCCTCCACCACGTCGGTAGCCACGTCTACGAAGTTGAGATGGCGTATCTTGTCGAGCTCCGGCGCGTCGGCGTTGACGGTCTTTCCCTTCGCCGGCACCACTTCTATCTGTGGGTCGAAGTTGGTGAAGAGCGACGCCACGAGGTCGTGGAAGCCGTTGAACACGCTCAGCACTATCACCAGCGCCATCGTAGCCACCGCCACGCCCGTAACGGATATGAAACTGATGACGTTGATGGCGCCCACGCTCTTCTTCGAGAACATGTAGCGACGCGCTACGTAGAATGAAAAGTTTCTCTTCAACATTACTTCTTCAACAGTTCATCAATACGTTCGATGTAGTCGAGCGAATCGTCAACGAAGAAACGCAGCTCGGGGATGATGCGCAACTGGTTGCGCACGCGTGTGCTAAGCTCGTAGCGGATAGACTTCTCGTTGGCAGCCACGTTCTTCAGCAGTTCGTCCGACTTCTCTGAGGGGAAGATGCTGAGATAGGCGGTGCAGATGCTGAGGTCGGGCGACACACGGCAGCGTGTAACGCTCACCATTACGCCGTGCATGGCACGTGTCTGACTCTGGAAAATAAGGCTAAGCTCCTTCTGCAGGAGGCGTGCTATACGGTTTTGTCTTGTTTCTTGCATAGTTCTTTTTTTGTATGTATTACGTTGTTTTTATATGTATTACGTTAATTATCCTACTTGTTTTCCGTTATTTATCCAATTTATGCAAAGTTACGGTAAATATAATAATGTACAAAAGTTTTTTAGTTTTTTTGTGGATATATACGAGAAGAGCCAGAACTCGAACGAGTCCTGGCTCTTGATATATGTATGAAGCGTGCTTAAAGCACAATCTTCTTCACGAATGTCTGCTTGCCCTTTGTCAGGCGCACGATGTACATGCCCGACTTGAGGTTGGTGTTGGCTACAGCCTTGCCGTCGACGGTGTAGACACTGATCTTGCCGTCGAAGTTCGGCGCGTCGATGTAGCCGTTGAGGAAGGTGATGGCAGGCATCTCCACGTTGTTGATGTCGCGGATGGCGGTCTCTGTGGGCTGCATCTCCTTGATAGGCACCTCAACCACGTTCTCAACGTACTTCGAGTTGCGGTCGATGACGAAGGCGATGAGCTTCAGGTTCTTGTAGTTCTTAATGTTTTTAGGCAGGTCAAGCTCAACAGTGTGGCTGAATGCGTCGCCGCTGTTTATCTGCTTCGGGAATACGTCGCTGATGCCCTCGTTCACCTCGTAGCCCAAGCGAGCCACGTGCTGAAGGTCAAGTTCTACCTCTTTCCCCTTTTTCTCCCAACCATAGTACGACTTCACCGAACCGGCATAGGCGTTTCTCTGCTTGTAGCCCGTCACGTCGTTCTCTATCACGGCGAAAGCCAAGCCGTAGTTGGCGTTGGTCTGTTCGCGGTTGAACTTCATGACTGCCGTTGCACTCACCTTCGAGTGGTTGTCGTCGGTGAAGTTGGCGATAGCGTCGATGCCGAGCACCGAGCCGCTGTTGATGAACGCCTTCACGTAGAGTTCATTTTTATCGGTAATGTCAAGACTGTTTGTACGGCGACGGTCGTAAGTGCCTTTGGGGAAGCCTCCAGTTATACCGTATGTGTATGACGGACACTCCAACTCTGTAGGTGTGCCGCTGTAGCAATGCTTTGCAATAGCCACAAACTGTCCTGGGAACTTTGTGTGGTTCTGCGATATCTCCTCGATGCCGCGCACACACCACGGGCACTTGACGCCTGTGTACTCCTCCATATACACACGCTTTACGTCCTGCACGTTGGCTGTGACGATTGTAGATGTGTATGTGTTGTTGCCGTCATAAGCGTCCTCCTCGCCGTTCACCTTCACGAGGCGCACCTTCAGATTCTCGCAGCCCTTCGCGTCGGGAGCGTTGCAAGTGAAGGCGAACTCGTCTTCGGCGCGTGCCGTTACGGTCTGCTCTACGTCGGCGAACTGCTCTTCTGAGTTGCCGATGGTGTAGCCGAAGCGGAGCGATGTTATCTTTGCAGCGGCGAAGTTGAGCAGCTTGCCCTTAATCTGATAGGTATCGCCCACGGCTGTTATCACCTTCTTCACGCCGCAGATAGCCACGTCTACCGGTATCTCCGTGCCTTCAACGCGCATCTGCAGAGCGAGAGCAGGCGCATTGTCTGGAGTCTGCTTGGTGTTGTCTGTCCATCCGCTACCGAAGTCGGTGAGGTTGCCGCCTTCGCAGTATTCGTCGGTCACACCTACGACGTTGATGTCGCTCGTAAACTCGTAGCCGATGTAGAACGGATCGCCGGTTATAGTATAGGCGTCGTCGAAGAGCACCGAGTTAAGGCCCTTGTTGCCCATATCCGCCATCTTCTCTGTAGCGTACGCACCGTTGAGGTCTTCAGCCACGAACGCCTTCACGGTCTCAGCCTTGTCGGTGAGCGAGAAGCGCATGCCGGTCACCTTCAGACCCTTGTACATCTGTGCCACCTCAGCAGGTATGTATATGGCAGCCTTGCCCTGACGAGTGCCGATGCTGCCGTACGGAAGGTCGGTTGCCGCCTTTCCGGCGTAACCCCAGTAGGTATATTTTGCGTTAGCCGCCGTCACAACGAGCAGCAGCATAAGCAGGAGTGAAGTTATCTTCTTCATTGGTTCTGTATTGTTTTAAATTGATTGTATTCTCTTTAGAATGTAATCTTCTTCACGAAGTTCTGCTTGCCGTCGGTGCCACGCACGATGTACATGCCACGAGCGAGCGAAGCGTTCTTCACGAGCAGTCCGCCTACGGTGTACACCTGCAGCTTGCCGTTGAAGCCGTCGGCAACGATGCTGCCGTTGCGCAGGCTGAGGTCGGGCGCCGGTGTAGAGGTAATGTCGGCGATAGATGTCTCGCCAGCCTCAAGCACGGGCACCTCAACGGCATTCTCCACGTAGCCGTGGTCGCCACGGTTGATGAGGAAAGCTACAACCTTGATGTTGTCGCGGTTCTTCACGTTCGACGGAACGTTGAGCACGGTGTTGTGATTGTAGATAGTAGTGCTGTACACGTCGTTCACGGGGATGCTGTTCTCGATGCCGCCGCTGATGCCGAAGCCTGCACGAGCCACGTGGTTGAGCGTTACGGTAGCCATCGAAGGCTTGTTCTCCCATCCGTCGAGCTCGCCGTATCTGCCACCTGCGTAACCGTTGTTCTGCTGATAGCCTGTCACGCCGTCCTCGATGATGGCGTATGCTATGCCGAAGCTGCAGTTGGTCATATCCTTTACGAACTGCACATTGGTGTTCACATTGATGTGTGTATAGTCGCCTGCCACGTAGTTAGCCTGGGTCTCGATGCCTGCGATTGTGGGGAAGTTATTGAGCACACCCTCAACGTACATGAGTGTTGTAGAGACATCGGGGTCGAACTTAGCGCGGCGGTCTACTGCTGCCTGCGGATATACGCCCCAGTCAGCATACTCGTACGACGGGCAGAGCAGTTCCTTCGGTGTGCCATCGAAGCCGTGCTTTGCGATAGCGATGAAGTTGTCGGGATACTTCTCCTTGCACTTCTCGATAGAGACGATGCCGCGCGGACAGTTGCCGCAATAGATGCCGGTAGCCTCCTCCATGAGCACGCGCTTTGTGATGGCGACAGATGTCATCATCACGTTGCACTCTGTAGCGTCGTTGGCTGGGTTGACGTCTTCATCAGCCACAACGCGCACCTTCAGCTTGTGTGTGCCCTTGGTCTTGATGCCGGGGTGAGTGAAGCTGAACACGTTCTCGCTGCGGTCGCCGAGTGTCTCGTCGAAGTCGACGAACTGCTCCTCGCCGCCGTCCACGCTGTAGGCGATGCGGTAGCTGTAGAGCTTCGTAGCCGAGAGGTTCACCACCTTAGCCGAGACGTTGAACGGCTCGTTCTCCTTTGTAGCGATGTCGCGCAGACCCATCACGCTGAGGTCAACGGGCAGGTTGTCTGCCTCGATGCGTGCGGTGAGCGAGAGAGCGTTGGCTCCGTTAGCTGCGTTGTCCACCCATCCGTTGCCGAAGTCGGTATAGTTAGAGTAGGCTGTCTTGTTGGCTACATAGCCTATGCATGCGTCCAGTCCGCTCACTTCGTAGCCGATGTAGAACGCCTCGCCGGTGATGGTATATGCTGCGTCGAACTTCACGATGTTGTTGCCCTTGTTTGCCTTGTCGCTCACCTTAGTGGCGAACGGCGTGGCGTTGAGGTCGGTTGTGGCGAACACGCTCAGCTTGCTTGCCTGAGCAGCTAAGCCGACACGCACGCCGGTGAGCTGACAGCCTTTGTACAGCTGCGCCACCTCCGCAGGGATATAGATGGCTGCCTTGCCGTAGGCTGAGGAGCCGTAAGCGCCGACGATGTCCTTGTCGCAATAGCCCCAGTAGGCGAACTTAGCGTTTGCTGCCGTCGCCATGAGCAACAGCATGAGCAGTAGTGTAGTGATTTTCTTCATATTATAGATGTTTATAGTTATTTCCTCAGGATGTATAATCTTTTCTATTATAGATGTTTAAAGCTTTTTCGAAGCGCAACAAAATTACTACTAATTTTAGAAAAAACGATGTTTTTTAGGCGTATTCTTTTGACATTTCGTAAAATTATCGTACTTTTGGAGGTACAGATGCAAATCTGAATAACTTGTACAACCTAAATTACTAAGATAACAGTTACTATGGAAAAGAAGATAACGCAAGAAAATTTTGAAGATACTTATGTTGACAGTATCGAGTTGGAGCGCATTGACAAGTTCGTGTGCGACGAGATGGCACGACAGATTCACCGCTACATAAAGGCGATGAAGGGCTCAAAGGCTATCATGCTCAAGTTTGAGGAGCAGCTGGCTACGCTCACCGTGCCCGAGAAGGAGAAGGCGATAGCACGCTACATCGACCTGAACCGCAAGGTGATTTCGGGTCTCGACTTCAAGGTGGTGCTCGCACGTGCCATGGCAAACTACTCTGACACGTTCGCCTACCTCGTTGAACTGGTGAACAACAAGCGCAAGATGGTGTTCTATCTGAACCGCATCCGCGAGAAGTACGAGCAGTATCATGAGGTGTACGAGGAGAACGGCAAGTTCGGCATCAAGGACCATCAGGGCAACGTGCTCGTGCCGGCTCACTACGACTTCCTCCGCACGCCGTATGTGTATGTCGACGACTTGCGCTCGCTGCCTGTCATCGCGCAGCGCGACGGCAAGATGGGCCTCGTGATGCCCGACGGCAAGGAGACCGTTGTGCTCGACTTCATCTACGACGACATCGAACTGCGCGACGAACCGCCCTATTTCGAAGCGTACGCAGGAGAGGAAAAAACATTGTTTGACCTTTAAGTTATGGACCAACTTTATATGCGCCGCTGCCTCCAGCTCGCTGCCAACGGACGCCAGAACGCCAAGCCCAATCCTATGGTGGGCGCCGTGATTGTTGCAGCCGACGGACGCATCATCGGCGAGGGATACCATGTGCGCTGCGGCGAAGGACACGCTGAGGTGAACGCCTTTGCTTCGGTGCGACCCGAGGACGAAGCGCTGCTCGCCGGCGCCACGATATACGTCAGCTTGGAGCCATGCTCCCACTATGGCAAGACGCCGCCCTGCGCCGACCTTATTATAAAGAAAGGTGTGCGCCGCTGCGTCGTGGGCTGCGTCGACCCGTTCGCTGCCGTGCAGGGTCGTGGCATACAGAAGTTGCGCAACGCCGGCATAGAGGTGACGGTGGGCGTGCTCGAAGAAGAGTGTCGCGAGCTGAACCGCCGCTTCATCACGTTCAACGAGAAGCGACGCCCGTACATCATACTGAAGTGGGCGCAGACCGCCAATGCGTTCCTCGACGACAACGGCAAGGCATGTGCCATATCCACGCCGTTCACGAAGATGCTCGTTCACAAGTTGCGCGCCGAGAACGACGCCATTCTCGTGGGTCGCGTTACCGACGAACGCGAACATCCACAACTCGATGTGCGCCACTGGGCGGGCAAGTCGCCGCGCCGCATCGTCATCGACCACAACCGACCGGCGTTCGAGGGCTTGGACTTCTCGAAGCCTGTCATTCCGCAACTGCTCGAATGGCTGCATCAGGAGAAGTGCCAGTCGCTCATCGTGGAGGGCGGAGCATGCACACTGCGCTCGTTCATCGAGGCTGACGCATGGGACGAGATACGCGTGGAGACGGCACCGTTCTGCGTGAGCGGCGGCACAGCGGCTCCCACTCTGCCTGACGACGTGCGCCTTGTGCGCCACGAGGTGTACGACCATAACATTATTGCCACATATCACCGCCGATGAACAAAGAACTCCCTATAGTGTTGCACAACCTCGCCGTTGGCTATTCAAAAAAGGGGGTGCACTTGTCTCAAGTGCACCAACAAAGCGATAAAGCCAATCAGGGGGTGCACTTGTCTCAAGTGCACCAACAAAGCAATGAAACCAATCAGGGGGTGCACTTGTCTCAAGTGCACCAACAAAGCAATAATGCCAATCAGGGGGTGCACTTGTCTCAAGTGCACCAGCAAAGCAATAAAGCCAATCAGGGGGTGCACTTGTCTCAAGTGCACCAGCAAAGCGATGAAGCCCAACGGTTGGTGCAGTTGAGACAACTGCACCCCCTGGATATGCGCTGCGTAGCCTCCGACCTCAACGCCACGGCATGCCCCGGATCGCTCACTTGCCTCATAGGCCACAACGGCACGGGCAAGTCGACGCTGCTGCGCACCATTGCGCACTTGCAGCCGGCGCTCGACGGCAGCGTGTTCATCGGTCCCGACGACATAACTATGCTTCGCCCGAGCCGCCTCTCACGAATGATTTCGATTGTGCTCACCTCGCGCCCCGACGCTCGCAACATGACCGTCGAGGAACTTGTTGCGCTCGGACGTGCGCCCTACACCGGCTTCTGGGGTCGACTCTCTGCCGACGACCGCCTCATCGTGCGCCAATCGATAGAGAGCGTCGGCATTGCGCCGATGGCTGAGCGCCGCGTGTGCAGCCTCAGCGACGGCGAGATGCAGAAGGTGATGATAGCGAAGTCGCTCGCGCAGCAGACGCCGGTGATTCTGCTCGACGAGCCTACCGCCTTCCTCGACTTCCCTGGCAAGATCGACTTGATGTTGCTGTTGCAACGTCTTGCCCACGAGGAACGCAAAACGATTCTTCTTTCCACTCACGACCTTGAGACAGCCATGCAGACTGCCGACCGTCTGTGGCTTCTCGCCAACGGCGCATTGCACGACGGCACGCCGCACGAACTCGCCGACCTTGGTTTCATTGACGATTATATTGGTCGGAAGAACGTTAAGTTCGACAGAGAAACGCTCAGCATACAAATTATTTAGGGGGTGCACTTGTCTCAAGTGCACCAACAAAGCCGAGCGGAGACAAGTGCACCCCCTACTGAATACTATTGCTTTGTTAGTGCACTTGAGACAAGTGCACCCCCTACTGAATACTATTGCTATGTTGGTGCACTTGAGACAAGTGCACCCCCTATTTTACTTTTTTACTTTTCTACGCCGTGTGCTGGCGTGTGCCCATACGAGCCTCAACCACATTCACCACATAGTCGCCGAGTTTCTCGCACTCCGACACGATATCCATGTACATTGTGCCGATAGCGTAAGTGTACTTGTGGTCGTTGATGTCGTTGATGTTCTGCGAGCGCAGCTGGTTGCGATAGTTGTTTATCTCGTTCTCCACGTTGAAAGAGCGGTTGATGTCGAGCGAGTCGCGGCGTCCGGTGAGCATCACGTTCATCTGTGTGAGTGCGTCGTCGGTGAGCTCCAGCATCTGGTGCAGGTGCTCGTACTGCTTCTCGGTGAAGTCTTCCTTGCCCTTTAACTTGCGACTGAGCGTGCGTGCCACGTTGTAGCAAGAGTCGCCGATCGACTCAATCTCCGAAATCTCGCGGAGCATAGCGCGAATCTTCGCCTTGGTATCGTCCGAAAGATGAGCGTCGCTGACGTTGTTCAGATAGTTGGCTATCTCAATCTCCATGTTGTCCGAGATGCACTCGTACTTCTCTATACGCGTATAGAGCTTGTTGAACTTCGCCTCGTCCTTCACGCCGAGCAGTTCGCGTACCATGCCGAACATACGCTGTATGCGCTCTGCGAACGACTGAATCTCCTTCTGTGCCTCAAGCACCGAGAGCTCTGGCGTCTTCATGATTGAAGTGCCACCGATGTAACGCAGACGGAAGTCGTCCTCGTCCTTGCGGTTAGACGGTTTGATAACGTAGCATACGAAGCGCTCCATCTGCGGGATGAACCAGATAAGCACGGCTGTGTTGCATACGTTGAACGTGGTGTGGAACGCTGCGAGCACTACCGAGAGGCGTGCTGCGTCGATGTGGTCGGCATGCGGGTTGACACCCACGAAGCCGCACACCATGTCGATGAACGGATAGAAGCCGCAGAGCACCCATATCACACCGAATACGTTGAACGTGAGGTGGGCGAAGGCTGCACGACGCGCCTGTGTGTTGGCGCCCATCGCTGCGATGTTAGAGGTGATGGTGGTGCCGATGTTCTCGCCCAATACCAGTGCGATACCCATGTAGATAGGCAGCACGCCCGACGAGCAGAGCACCATGGTGATAGCCATGAGGGCTGCCGACGACTGCATGCAGAACGTCAGCACGGTGCCGATGCCGAGGAACGAGAATATGGTGAGATAGCTATCCTTGTCGAAAGAAGCGAAGAAGTCGATGACAGTCTGGTTGTGACTGAGGTCCATCTCCTTACCCGTTGCGCCGAGCGTAGAGATAGCGAAGAACATAAATGCCACGCCGAAGAGGAAGTCGCCGATGTAGCGGTGGCGCTTGCTGTAGATGAGTAGCAGGGCGATGAAGAACGCGGGGAACACGAGGTTCGCCATGTTGAACGAGAAGCCGAGCGTCATAATCCACGCCGTGAACGTAGTGCCGATGTTGGCACCCATGATGACGGAGATGGCTTGAGCAAGGGTTAGCAGTCCGGCGTTGACAAACGAAACGGTCATCACCGTGGTAGCCGTAGACGACTGTACCGAGGCTGTTACAAACATACCGGTCAGCAGTCCGGTGAAGCGGTTGGTGGTCATTGCGCCGAGAATATGGCGGAGCTGTGAGCCTGCCATCTTCTGCAGAGCCTCGCTCATCACCTTCATACCGTAGATGAGGAGGGCCAATGAACCGATGATCTTAAAAATAATCCAAATCGACATATTTTTTTAATATAATTTATGTGGCGTTTATGCGCGTTGTGTCGAAAAAAGAAAGTACCTTTGTTATTGGCAAGTTACTTAGTAAGTAGTTGAAAGCCTCTTTGGATAGATTTCAGTATAAAACCTTTAAAGCTTTAGCCAAATGAAACAGTTGATACAAATCCGTTGCAAAAATAATAAAAAAACTTTAAAAGTGGAAACAGGGAGTACACTTTCTGATATTTTTTCTCAGCTTGATGTAAAGATGCCTTATCCGCCGGTGAGCGCCAAGGTGAATAACAAGGTTGAGGGACTCCACTACCGTGTCTACAATCCGAAGGATATTGAGTATCTTGACGTAACGTCGGCGTCGGGCTCGCGTGCTTATACTCGCACGCTCTTCTTCGTGCTCTGCAAGGCTGTTCACAAACTGTTTCCCGAGAGCAACGTCGTCATCGACATACCGGTGAGCAACGGCTACTACTGCGACCTGCGCCTCGGACGCCCCGTGACGGAGGCTGACGTCGACCTTATCCGCGGCGAGATGCAGAGCCTGGTAGACCGCCATCTGCGCATACGCCGTCATCAGGTGCCCACCGACGAGGCGATACGCATCTTCGAGGACCTCGGCTACAAGTCGAAGGCGATGCTGCTGCGCACTACCGGTAAGCTCTACACTACATATTATGATATAGAGGGCTTCATCGACTACTTCTACGGCACGATGCTCGTCAACACGGCGCAGCTCACACTCTTCGGACTCGAGAAATACTACGACGGACTGCTGCTGCGCATCCCGTCGCGCGAGGACCCTACGCAGCTCGGCGCACTGGTGCGCCAGGACAAGATGTTCGACATCTTCCAGGAACACCACCGCTGGCAGAACCTGCTGGGCTTGTCTACCGTCGGAACGTTCAACGAGGCGGTCAACCGCGGTCTTACTACCGATATTATCAATGTGTCGGAGGCGCTGCAGGAGAAGAAGATTGCGAAGATTGCGGAGGACATCGCTCGCGAGTCGCGTGTGAAGATGGTGCTCATCGCTGGTCCGTCGTCGTCGGGCAAGACCACGACGTGCAAGCGCCTCTCCATTCAGCTGCTCTGCAACGGCATACACCCCGTGCCCATCTCGCTCGACGACTACTTCGTCGACCGCGAGAAGACACCGCTCGACGCTCAGGGCGACTACGACTACGAGTCGCTCTATGCGCTCAATCTCGAACTGTTCAACAAGCAGCTCTTGCAGCTCTTCGCCGGCGAGGAGGTGGAGCTGCCGCGCTACAACTTCCAGACGGGCCGCAGCGAGATGAGCGGCAAGCGTATGCGCATGGAGCCTAACGACGTGCTCGTGGTGGAGGGCATCCATGCGCTCAACCCCGAACTGACGGCGCAGGTAGACGAGCAACTGAAGTATCGTGTGTATGCCTCGGCGCTCACCACTATCCTCCTCGACGAGCACAACTACATCCCTACTACCGACAACCGACTGCTGCGCCGCATCGTGCGCGACTTCAAGTATCGCGGCTGCTCGGCTCGCGACACCATCCGTCGCTGGCCCAGCGTGCGTGCCGGCGAGAACAAGTGGATCTTCCCTTATCAGGAGAACGCCGACACGATGTTCAACACGGCGATGATCTACGAGTTAGCTGCCATCAAGACGCAGGCTGAGCCGCTGCTCGAGCAGGTGCCCGAGAACTGCGACGAGTATGCCGAGGCGTATCGCCTACGCAAGTTCCTCGGCTACTTCAACGCCATCGACCACACCGTCCTACCACCGACATCGCTCCTGAGAGAGTTCCTCGGAGGCAGCTCGTTCACGTATTAAGCCCCTCCCCACCCTCCCCGTCGGGGAGGGCTTGGTTAGCTGACAAAGAGGCTTAGTGCCCTCGGCTTAAAGAGGCTTAGAAAGGCTTAGAAAGGCCTATCAACAAGTTAGCAGACAAAGAGGCTTAGTAAGGCCTATCAACAAGTAAGCAAGCAAACAAACAACAACAATAAAAAGCCAAAAAACAAATGAAAAAAATCTTTTTATCTCTTCTTGTGTGCATCATGGCGCTCACTGCCTCTGCACAAGTGGCTCGTCCGAAACTCGTTGTCGGTCTTGTTATCGACCAAATGCGTTGGGACTACATGTATTATTACTACGACAAGTACGGCGAGGGCGGCATGAAGCGCCTCATGGCTGAAGGCTTCTCATGCGACAACCAGATGCTCAACTACGTGCCTACCATCACCGGCGTAGGACACTCCTCTATCTACACCGGAGCCGTGCCTGCTGCCAACGGCATCCCGGGCAACGACTTCTATCTCGACGGCAAGCGTGTCTACTGCACCGACGACCCTGACGCAAAGGGCGTGGGCACCGACTCTAAGGCTGGCTGCATGTCGCCGAAGAACATGCTCGGCACTACCATCGGCGATATGCTGCGCTGCGCTACCGACTTCCGCTCTAAGGTTATCGGCATCGCTCTGAAGGACCGCGCTTCCATCCTTCCTGCCGGACACGCTGCCAACGCTGCCTACTGGTACGACAAGTCGGTGGCTGGCTTCATCACCAGTTCTTACTACATGGACGCTCTGCCCGACTGGGTGAAGAAGTTCAACCGCGCTTCTGGCATGAAGAAGGGCTACGACCCGAAGTCGGGCTCCGACGGCGTTACGCTCACATTCAACATGGCGGAGGCTGCACTGAAGAACGAGCAGCTGGGCAAGGGCGAAACGCCCGACATGCTCTGCATCAGTATCTCGTCTACCGACGCCATAAGCCACAAGACGGGCACATGGTTCTCGCCGGGCAAGGAGAACGAGGAGGTGTTCCTCACGCTCGACCGCGACATGAAGAAGTTCTTTGAGGCGCTCGACGCTCAGGTGGGCAAGGGCAACTATCTGTTGTTCCTCACTGCCGACCACGGTGGCAGCCACAACCCGAACACGCTGAAGGAGCACAAGCTGCCTGGTGGCGGTTGCGACATGGGCGCAAAGATGCGCGACCTCAACGAGAAGCTGAAGGCTGAGTTCGGACTCGACATCAAGTATGCTAAGGATATCATCGGCGAGAGTCTCTACCTCGACCACGACTTGCTGGCGCAGAACAAGCTCTGCCTTGAGAAGGTGAAGGCGGCTGCTATCCGCATCCTGAAGGCAGACACCGACCTGCAGTGGGTCATCGACTACGAGAAGGCGGCTTACGCTTCTGCTCCGCAGTGGGTTCGCGAGCGTGTTGTCAATGGTTACTATCGTGGTCGCTCGGGCGACATCATCCTCATGCCGCGCATCAACTACTTCGAGTGGCCCGTGGGCAAGGACTTCTACGGTTCGTCGCACGGCACATGGACTCCGGCTGACACTCACATTCCACTCGTCTTCATGGGCTGGAACATCAAGCCGGGTCACACCAACCGCCAGACTCACATGGACGATACAGCGCCTACTGTCTGCTCGCTGCTGCACATCCAGATGCCCGACGCTTGCACCGGCAACCCCATCGTAGAGGTTACTGACAAGTAAATAAGTACGCGAAAAAATCCTCCATATCTACCAGGATTGCTGTAACCGTCACGGTATGAGCACAAAAAGGGCTGGAAGATAGGTCTCGGAAGTGTAATATCTTCCAGCCTATCTTCCAGCCTTTTCTTTTATCCTCCCACAGATGTCACTGACGACACGGATTGTTAGACTGCGTTGAATCAACAACGGATTAAACGGATTTATTGCTGATGTTTTTTTTAACAACGGATTGAACGGATTAATCGGATTTACTGCTGCTTGGGAAGAATTAACAACGGATTTATCGGATTAAACGGATTACTACTGCTGTATTAATTTAACAACGGATTAAACGGATTGAACGGATTCTTGCTGCTTGGGATATTTAAACGGATTAAACGGATTTTTACGCACCCATCGAATCCGTTCAATCCGTTTAATCCGTTGTTAATTTAACGCGCCCTTAACGCACCCATCGAATCCTTTCAATCCGATAAATCCGTTGTTAACTTAACGCAGTCCTTAACGCACCCATCGAATCCGTTCAATCCGATAAATCCGTTGTTAACTTAACGCAGCCCTTAACGCACCCATCGAATCCGTTTAATCCGATAAATCCGTTGTTAAAAAAAATCGCGTTTATACAATAAACGTGTAGATTTACGTTTATAGAATATACTAACCGATAAAAATTGATTGCATTATGAGCGAACTACTTTATAAGAATGAGTCGTGGGCAATACGCCAAGCGACTTTTGAGGTGCATAAATTGTTAGGATGCGGCTTTCTGGAAAAGGTGTATCAGGAAGCATTGGCAGAGGAGTTCCGTCTGCGTGGCATTCCTTTCGAACGCGAGAAAGCTATACGCATACAATATAAAGGTAAGCTATTGGAACAGGAATACTTTGCCGATTTTGTGTGTTATGACAAGATTATTATTGAATTGAAGGCTCTCAAAGAAATACATGACGTGCATAAAGCACAAACTTACAACTATCTGCGTGCTACCGATTATGCACTTGGTCTGTTGATGAACTTTGGTGAACATTCGCTTGTAGTGGAACGTATAGTAAACTTCAATTCATCAAGAATCAACAGCGAATTAAAATCCGTTTAATCGGATTTTACGCAGCCAACAAGATTTTTTAACAACGGATTAGCGGATTAATCGGATTTTTTACGCATCAAACGATATTTTTTAACAACGGATTGAACGGATTAAACGGATTTTTACGCAGCCAACAAGATTTTTTAACAACGGATTAAACTGATTAAACGGATTTTTACGCAGCCAACGAATCCGTTTAATCCGTTGTTAAATTAATGTAGCAGCAGGAATCCGTTTAATCCGTTCAATCCGTTGTTAATATTACGCAGACAAAGATATTTTTTAACAACGGATTGAACGGATTAATCGGATTTTTACGCAGCCAACGTTAGCAGCATCTGCTTCCAGGGAGTGCACAAAAAAGGGGTGCACTTGAAAAAGTGCACCCCCTTTAGAGTATTTATCGCTTAGCGTATGCTTCCAAACCTGCGTTGAGGAAGTCCATGTACTCAGAGATGTTCTCGTCGTACGAGCGGCTGCCGGTGAGCGGCATGCCCTCGTTGTCTACGAGGATGTACATCGGCTGAGTGTTAGAACCGAACTTGTAGCGCTGCAGGTAGCTCCACTTGTCGCCTACAGTGCGCAGCGTGCGCTTCGTTCCGTCGGTGTCCGTCACCTCCATCTGCTCAGGCAGCGGAGTCTTGTCGTCCACGAAGAGCGAGATGAGCACATACTTCTGGTTGAGCAGGTCAGCCACCTTGGCGTCTGTCCATACAGCAGCCTCCATCTTGCGGCAGTTCACGCAGCCGAAACCGGTGAAGTCTACCATTACCGGCTTGCCCTCCAGACGTGCGGCAGCCATACCTGCCTCGTAGTCGGTGAAGCGCGGGTGCACCTCGTTCTTATAGAGGTTGAAGTCCTGTGTGTTCATTGGCGGTGCGAACGCAGAGACCGCCTTCAGCGGAGCGCCCCACAAGCCAGGAATCATATAGAATGCGAATGCGAGCGAAGCCAGCGCGAGGAAGAACTGCGGCACGTTGGTGCGGCGTCCCTCGTCGTCGTGCGGGAAGTTGAAGAGTCCGAGCAGGTAGAGACCGAGCAGCGAGAAGAGCGCTATCCAGAGAGCGAGGAATGTCTCGCGGTCGAGGATGTGCCAGCCGTATGCGAGGTCGGCTACAGAGAGGAACTTCAGTGCGAACGCCAGCTCCACGAAGCCGAGCGTCACCTTCAGCACGTTCATCCAGCCACCCGACTTAGGTGCCGACTTGAGCAGTGTGGGGAACATGGCGAACAGAGCGAACGGCACAGCCAGTGCGATGGCGAAGCCGAGCATACCGATTGTCGGAGCCACGATGCTGCCCTCTGAGGCTACTGCCACGAGCAGGAAGCCGATGATAGGACCGGTGCAAGAGAAGCTCACGAGCGAGAGTGTGAACGCCATGAGGAAGATGCTGAGCAGACCACTTGTCTCCTCCGACTTCTGGTCCATCTTGTTGCTCCACGACGACGGCAGCGTAATCTCGAACGCTCCGAAGAACGAAGCGGCGAACACTACGAGCATCAGGCAGAACGCTATGTTGAAGATGGCGTTGGTAGAGAGCGCGTTGAGCGCACTCGCGCCGAAGAGCATCGACACTACGAGTCCGAGCGCCACGTAGATCACTACGATTGACACGCCGTAGATGACTGCCTCGCGGATAGCCTTCTTGCGACTCTTGTTGCGCTTCAGGAAGAAGCTCACGGTCATCGGGATGATAGGCCATACGCACGGTGTGAAGAGCGCAACGAGTCCGCCCACGATACCTGCGAGGAATATGTAGAAGAGCGAGTTGCTCACCGGCTGGTCGTAGTCGTTGAGCTGGTCGATAACCGGTGTCCAGAGCTTCTTCACCTCTGCTTTGTCGAGTGCTGCGGGGGCTGCTGCGGCTGCGCTGTCTGTGGCTGCCACGGCTGCTGTGTCGGCGGTAGCGGCTGCCTCTTCCGCTGCCTCCTCTTCCTTAGCTGCCTCGCCGTCTACGGCTGGCGACTTGCCCTGCTTGTGCAGCTCCACCTGTGTGGGCGGCATGCACATCTCTTCGTTGCACGCACCGAACTCGAGGTAGCACTTTATGGTGTAATTGGGCTTGGTGAACTTCACCTTCTGCACGAACTGTACAGAGTGCTCGAAGTAGCGCAGCTTCATGCCGAACATCGGATCCATCTCCGATATCTCCCTGCCGCGCGGTGTGAGCTTGCCTACCAGCTCTACGCCGTCTTTCTTGTCTACATGGAACGACGCCTCGATGGGGCCGTCGCTGCCGAGATTGGTGGAATAGACATGCCATCCCTTCTGAATCTTTCCGCTGAAGACAATCTCGCCCTCCGCGGTGCTGCCCGTCTTGAGTTGCGCTGTGAACTTCACGGGGTCATGCATCTGTGCGTTGCAGAACATTGCAACGAGCATCAGAAGCATCAGTGTCATCGCTTTCTTCATAAAATTAGTGATTCTGAATGTTGTTGAATTAGTTGTACTCCCACCGGGAATCGAACCCGGATCAAAGGTTTAGGAAACCTCCGTTCTATCCATTGAACTATAGGAGCAGCATGCGGGTTTCGCAGGAGGCTGTCCTGCGAAACTTTAACACCTTATAATATATTGCACAATATAGGCTCGCAAATTTATTGATTTTTTCTGAATATAAGAAATAAAACACCTTTCTTTTATGTTTTATTATTAGTTGCCCACTCGTACAGCTTCTTGTAGAACGGGTGAACGGTCATTGTGGCTGCCGAACCGAGTATGATGAGCTTCATTCTTGCGCGCGTCATGGCTACGTTCATGCGGCGCAGGTCGCGCAGGAAGCCTATCTCGCCTCCGTCGTTGTTGCGCACGAGCGAGATGATGATGATGTCGCGCTCCTGTCCCTGAAAACCGTCGACGGTGTTCACGCTGATGGCGCGGCGGTAGGGTCTGAAGAACTCGCTCTGGCGTATCATCTTGCCGAGCAGCTGCACCTGTGCGCGGTATGGCGATATGATGCCCACGTCGATGTGCTCGTCGAGGATGCGCTGCTTGCCCACCTTCTCGAAGTATTGCTGCAGGGTCTGCAGCGTCAGCTCTGCCTCGGTGCGGTTGATGCGTCCGAAGTTCTCGCCCACGAACTCCTCCTTGCCGTCTGCCTCCGACGTGTCTACCCACATCATCGGGCGGTCGTAGTCGAGTATGCTGCGGTGCTCTATGCCGGGCGCGGTCTGCACCTCGCCGCCGTAGAACCAGTCGCTCGAGAAGCGCATTATCTGCTCGTTCATGCGATACTGCACCTTCAGCAGCGTCACCACCTCGGGCTTTGCCTTCACGATGCGTTCCATGAGTGTGGTGCCGAGTCCGCCCTTCAGTGCCATGATGCTCTTCACGGTTGGGGGCAACTGGCAGTGGTCGCCGGCGAAGATGACGCGTCCGGCGCGGCGTATGGCTATCCAGCAGGCTGCTTCGAGCGCCTGTGCCGCCTCGTCGATGAAGAGCGTCGAGAACTTCTCGCCTTCGAGCACGCGGTTGGCGGCGCCGGTGAGGGTGCATGCCACGACGCGCGCTTCGCCGAACAGCGAGGCGCGTATGCGCAGCTCTATCTCCGTGGCGCGACTCTTCAGGCGGTCCATCTTCTGATGCCACGCGTCCGAGCGGCGTCGCTCGCCGCGCAGTTCTCTGATGGCTTTGCGTATGCTCCAGAGCTGCGGATAGTCGGGGTGCGCCTCGAAGCGTCGCTCGTAGCTGAACGAGAGCATCTTGTCGTTGACGCGTGTGGGGTTGCCAATGCGCAGCACGTTCACGCCGCGGTCTACGAGCTTCTCCGATATCCAGTCGACCGCCATGTTGCTCTGTGCGCATACCATCACCTGACTCTCTCTGCGCAGCGTCTCGTAGATGGCTTCCACGAGTGTCGTGGTCTTGCCCGTTCCCGGCGGTCCGTGCACCACGGCTACGTCCTTGGCGCGCAGCACCTCGTTCACGGCTTGCTCCTGCGAGGCGTTGAGCCAGGGCAGGCGCATGGGTTCGAACGTGAGCTTCTGTGCCGGCGCCTTAGTGTAGAAGATGTCGCGCAGGGCAGCGAGGCGCCCCGTCTTGGCGCTTATCACGCGGTCGAGGGCGTCGAACATGAGGCGGTAGCTTGTCTCGTCGAAGAAGAGCTGCAGTCCGATGGCTTCCGAGCGCTGCAGGTCGGCGATGCGCCCGCTGTTGGGCAGTGCCACGACGATGCGGTCGTGGTCGGCGTAGCTCACGGTGGCTGTGAACGACATATACTGTATGCGTTCACGGCGCGTCTTCTCGTCGCGTCGCACGGTGAAGAAGCAGACGGGTCGTCCCGGCTCGAAGTTATGCTCTATGTCCGAGTCCTTGGTGCGCGTCACCTCCACCACTACCTGGTTGAGCGAGTTGTAGTAGCAGTTGCCGATGGTCACGGGGAACCAGGCGTCGCCGCGCCTTATCTTGCGCTCCACGCCCATCGTCTCGGTCTGCTTTCTAAACTCCTCCTTCTCGTGGTTGTATTCTATCTCGAGAAGCATTCGCTGCTGCTGTAATGTCGTCATATCATTATTCTTTTTATTCTCCCACGGATTACACTGCTGATACTTTTTTAACAACGGATTTATCGGATTAAACGGATTCCTGCTGCTACTTTTTTTAACAACGGATTTAACCCAAATCGGTCATTAGGATTTCTCTGTGTCGTACGGCAAAGAGAAATC
>NZ_JAHQUY010000049.1 GCF_019052365.1 Leyella stercorea | reverse complement strand
AGTGTCAGCCCTAATTTATTTTGTATGAAAAGTTTTAGCGGACAGCAATAAAAATAAATATTCATTTTACCGGCTTAATCATATTTTTAAACTACCTTTGTACGACACCAAGAAAAGAAACAGCATGGCAAAGCATAACAACACGGGCAAATGGGGCGAAGACCTGGCTGCCGACTATCTGCGCGAGAAGGGCTACGAGATAATCGAGCGTGACTGGCGCGACGGACACCGCGACATCGATATCATCGCGCGGTCGCCCGACTTGCGCACTATCGTATTCGTGGAGGTGAAGACGCGAGCTACGGATGTCATTACAAAGCCCGAGGAGGCTGTAGACCGAAGGAAGATTCGCAACATCGGCATGGCGGCTAACACGTATGTGAAGATGCTGAACGTGCTCGACGAACTGCGCTTCGACGTCGTTTCGGTCATCGGTGGAACGAAAGAGACGGCGCAGGTGGAGCACATCGTCGATGCGTTTAACCCGTGCATGGCGTTTTGAATTCAAAACTCTTCAAATGGATATATTAAAACTCACTGAGACGGCGTCTACGAACGACGTGCTTCTCGCCCACCCTGCCCCGCCAAACGGCGAGATGGTTGTGGCGGTGGCGGAATATCAGACGGCAGGACGCGGACAAGCCGGCAATTCTTGGGAGAGCGAGCGCGGCAAGAACCTGCTGTTCTCCATACTCACCTGTCCGCAAAACATAGCCATAGCCGACCAGTACGTGCTGTCGATGGCTGGGGCGCTGGCGCTGAAGGCTGCGCTCGACCGCTACACCGACCACATCACGCTGAAATGGCCCAACGACATCTACTGGCGCGACCGCAAGATAAGCGGAACGCTCATCGAAACCACCGTGAAGGGAAAACGCATAGACCGCTGCGTGCACGGCATCGGACTGAACGTGAACCAGCGCGAGTTTTGCAGCAATGCGCCCAATCCCGTGTCGCTATATAATATAATAGGTAGGGAGACGCCGCTCGAGGAAATGCTCGACGCCGTGCTCCGCAGCTTCGAACTCTACTACCGGCGCGCTGTGGAGGGCGACCGTGACGGCATCTGCGCCGAATACAACGCCGCTCTGTTCCGCCGCGAGGGCATGCACGCCTACGAAGACTGCGCCACGCACGAGCGCTTCGAAGCACGCATCAGCCGCGTGGCGCTCAACGGACGCCTTCATCTCACCGACACGCAAGGACTGGAACGCACGTATTGGATGAAGGAAGTGAGGTTTATAGTCTAATGGTTTGGCTACATCACAAAAAAGCAGTACATTTGCATCACAAGGGGGTGCACATAAGGGGGTGCACTTGTCTCAAGTGCACCAACCAAGCAAAGAATAGCACCAACAGCTCTGTTGGTGCAGCTGGGACAGCTGCACCCCCTAAGGTGCACCAACCAACCAAAGAATAGCACCAACAGCTCTGTTGGTGCAGCTGAGACAGCTGCACCCCCTAAGGTGCGCCAACCAACCAAAGAATAGCGCCAACAGCTCTGTTGGTGCAGCTGAGACAGCTGCACCCCCTAAGGTGCACCAACCAAGCAGAGAACACCCCAACAATAACAAATAACAAAACAAACCAAACATACAACATGGCAAAGTTCAAGAGAATTCTCCTCAAGCTCAGCGGCGAGAGCCTCATGGGCAAACAGAGCTTCGGTATCGACCCGGTACGTCTGGGCGAATACGCAGAGCAGATTAAGGAAGTGCACGAAATGGGCGTGCAGATAGGTATTGTAATCGGCGGTGGCAACATCTTCCGCGGACTCAGCGGCGCATCGAAAGGCTTCGACCGCGTGAAGGGCGACCAAATGGGCATGTGCGCTACCGTCATCAACTCGCTCGCACTCAGCTCGGCGCTCGGCGCACTGGGCGTGAAGACAAAGGTGCTCACAGCGATACGCATGGAGCCTATCGGCGAGTTCTACTCTAAGTGGAAGGCTATCGAGGCAATGGAGGCAGGATATGTCTGCATCTTCTCTGCCGGCACCGGCTCACCCTACTTCACCACCGACACCGGCTCATCGCTCCGTGGCATCGAGATTGAGGCTGACGTGATGCTCAAGGGCACACGCGTTGACGGCATCTACACAGCCGACCCCGAAAAGGACCCGACCGCTACGAAGTTCACAGACATCACTTACGACGAAATCTACACACGCGGCTTGAAGGTGATGGACCTCACCGCTACAACAATGTGCAAGGAGAACAACCTGCCCATCTACGTGTTCAACATGGACATCGTAGGCAACCTGAAGAAGGTGATGCAGGGCGAGGAAATCGGCACATTGGTACACAACTAATCATCAGGGGGTGCACTTGTCTCAAGTGCACCAACCAGTTTTTCTTTCTATGTAGAGGTTGTGTCATAACTCAATTAATGTAAAAAATCTACCATATCTCCCAGCAGGCGTACAATGCATTGTTGAATAGCGAGTTACGGGCTGGTAGATAGTATTTTATCTACCATCAATCTCCCAGCCTTGCGCAGCTATCTCCCAAGGGCAACACCTTAATAATTAGGCTTTTGCCCTTACAGGGCGTATGGTTCGTGTGTGTCTTTTAACCCAAGGCGCTGCCTTGGGCTATGTGGTGCTACCCCTTCGGGGCGTGTCGCTTGCGACTTTTGACACACCCTCCCAGAAAACGTATAAATACAGAAAGATGAATATTTCTTTACGCAAATCATTATTCGCAATAGCCCTCTTCTCGTTCGTCGGCGCCTTCGCGCAAGGCCCCAACAACAGCGGCACCTACTACAGCGCTGCCGACGGCAAGAAGGGAAAGGCTCTCAAGACTGCATTATCAAAGATTATCGGCAACCCAGACGTTGTTTCATATAAATCCTTACCGGAGGCTTACAAGAAGACCGACCGTCGCGACGACGGAAAGGTGTGGGATATGTATTCTTGCACGACTAACTACAACTTCAGCGACAACACTGGCAACTATAAGAAAGAGGGCGACATGTACAACCGCGAGCACTCTTTCCCGAAAAGTTGGTTCAATGAGGGACAACCTATGTACAGCGACATTGTTCACGTAGTGCCGTGCGACGGATACGTAAATAACCGACGTGGCAACAATCCGTTCGGCGAGACTAACGGCGACAAGTACAAGTCAAACAAGGGTTTCAGCAAACTCGGTAAGTCGACAACTCCCGGCTACACGGGCACCGTGTTCGAGCCGAACGACATCTACAAGGGTGACTTCGCGCGCATCTATCTCTACATGGCTACATGCTACGAGAGCAAGATAAGCAGTTGGTCGAGCCCGATGCTCGCCGGCAACTCCTATCCTGCTTACAAGGAGTGGGCGCTCAACCTGCTGCTGAAGTGGGCTGAGCAGGACCCCGTGAGCGAGAAGGAGGTGAACCGCAACACGGCTGCCTACGGCGTGCAGAAGAACCGCAACCCGTTCGTCGACTATCCTGGTCTGGAGCGTTACATCTGGGGCGACATGCAGAACGTGCCGTTCAGCTACGATAACTACCAGAACCCAACGTCGATCATCACCGTCAACGCACCCACCACTCCGCGCCCGGTACGCATCTACACCATCAGCGGCACACTCGTGCGCACTACCAACGATGCCGACCGCGCCCTCGACGGACTCAACAAGGGAATTTACATCGTAAACGGAAAGAAGTACGTTGTGCAGTAGAGCCTTTAAAAGTAAAAGAGTAAAAAAGTAAAAGCGGCTGCTGGAAATGTTTCGTTTCCTGCAGCCGCTTTTTCGTATGCCTTCGCAGATAACCTACACCTTAAAACGCCCACTTTACAGCCCACAGCGGCACATTCGTCAGCCAATCCTGCTCACGATAGTCGGACATAGAGAAGCGCACGCCGTGCAGACCAGGGTTGTCTATGACGAACTGGCGCAACGACTTCGCTCTGAGATTCTCCTCCGCCTTCACCTCTATCGGTATTATGTGCGTATCGTGCTGCACAACGAAATCAATCTCCAATGTCGAATTGTCATTGCTGTAATAGTAGACAAAGGTGCGCGGCAACGACTTCAGCTGTTGCAGGACATAGTTCTCGGTGAAAGCGCCTTTGTACTCTTCAAACACATTGTCGCCGATGAGTATCTGCTCGGGAGGCGTCTCAGACAAAGCACCGAGCAGTCCGCAGTCGAGCAGAAAGAGTTTGAAAGAAGACATATCTTCATAGAATTTCAGCGGCACAACCGGTTTGGTTATGCGATGCACCTTATGCACCAAACCCGAATCGACAAGCCACTGTATTGCTATCTCAAAATCGTTGGCACGTGCGCCCTTGCGCAGCGCTCCATAGATAAACTTCTTGTTGTCGCGAGCCAACTGCGACGGTATCGAATTCCACACCATGTTTATACGCTGCACCTGTTGTTTTGGTGCATGTTTCGACATATCGTTGCGATAGGCGTCTATTATCTTCGAATGGATGGAACGCACCTCCCATATATCTCCACGCTCCACGTATGCCTTCACAGCCTCCGGCATGCCACCTACGAAATAATACTGACGCAACAGTTCGGTCAGCATACCTCGCAATGGCGTCAGAGCCGTCCAACTGTTACTGCGCAGCAATTCTACAAGCTGCTCCTTACCCATAGCCAATAGAAATTCCTCGAAATCCATTGGATACATATACAACATATCCACCTTGCCAACGGGGAACGATGTGCCCTCGTGCAGGGTTATGCCAAGAAGCGAACCTGCTACAGCCACATGATACTCGGGTGCTTTCTCACAAAAATATTTCAACGAGGCAAGTCCACGCTCCACTTCCTGTATCTCGTCAAGAATAAGAAGTGTGGTTGAAGGCTTTATAGAGACGCCGGAGATTGCACTCAGACTGCGTATGATACGATCTACATCATAATCGACGAACATATTCTGCATATCGTTGTTGTCGTCGCAGTTGATATAGACCACTTCCGAGTATTCGCATGCTCCGAATTCTTTCAATATATAGGTCTTTCCTACCTGACGTGCGCCTTGTAGTATCAAAGGTTTACGGGTCGGCGATTCTTTCCATTTTTTAAGACTTGAATATATGCTACGCTCCATAATTACTTAATTTACTAATTTACTGACACTTACAATGCAAAGATACACTTTTCTAGGCGAACTTACAAGCATTCACCACACTTTTCTTGGGGAACTTTCACACGAACACCACACTTTTCTTGGGGAACTTGCCTATAAAACCACACGCTGAATCGGGTTGAGACCCGACAAAAACACAATTACCGCATACTGGAACTTCAATTACATGTATGCGGTAATGAAAGTTCCGGTATGCGGTAATGATGTTACCTGTATGCGGTAATCAGCTTACAACTATTGTTCAACGCTTTTAAGCCTATTGTTTAATGCTCTTAAGGCTCTTCCGGAATTTGGAGTGATTCAATTTACGAACCTATAAGTAGCGGAGGTCTCCGGCCTCCGCAGTACCAAGTCGAATACAAATCATTAATACTAATAATAGAGTTTGTATAATTGATTGTTGCGGAGGCCGGAGACCTCCGCTACTATATAGTTATAATAATAAACTATTATTATCACTCCAAATTCCAGATGACCCACTCTTAAGCCTCTAACGCAGCAACAAACTCGCGGTGGAATGTGCTGTGGAAGTGGATGATCTCGCGGCGAGCCTCGTCATCGAGTTCCCAGATGTTAGCTTCGCCGGCGCGGTGAGCCAGTATGTGGCGCACGCAGCGAGCAATCTTGCGCTTGTTGTTGCGCGCCTGGAGCTGGTCGCCCTGGATAGGCTTCTGCGAGATGTAGGAGAAGGCGCAGAGGCGCTGCATGAAAGCCTCGTAGCGGTTGAAGAGCAGTGCCTGACGCATCATCTTCTCGGGGTCGGCGTCGAGACCTTCCATGTCGATGAGTCCGTCGAGATTCTCGTGACTCCAGTCGGCATCGCCTAGCCAGTACCACTGGAAACCGAGGTGCTGCTCCATGTGCATGAGTCGCTGCGCAAGCATGTCCTCGTCTACGTTCTCCTCAGCGCTGAACTGCTCGAAGGCGAAGCGCGCGAGAGCCACTCCCGTGAGCTCTACAGCGTCGGCACCCTCCACCTCGTCGCCGGCGAGAGCGATGCGCCAGCGCGCCATCTTGTTCTTCACGAGCAGCGAGTGAGCGCCCATGAGCAGGTCGCTGAGCGGACCCTGCAGGTCTATCTCCTTAACAAGCTCCATGCGGTTGCGCATATCGCGCACCGAGAGCCGGTTGTCCTCGTTGAGCACGCACATATAGTTGAGTTTTCCCTCGTCGAGCGCAATCTGGAAGCGGTCGTTAGCCTGGTCGCCCACGAAAGCATACGAGTAGTTGTGGATGTCGCTGTGCGCTATCTCGATGTCGCCCGAGAGCTTGTTGTCGTCGGCGTCGAGCAGAGAGAAGCCCACATACGGTATCTGCAGGCGCAGCGTGAACGGGTTGCCCTCGCGCGGAGTGAGTCGGCAGCTGATGCCGTCGTCGCCGAAGTCGTCCTTGCGCACCACGAAGCCCTCGTCGGTCTCGTGCGCACGGTCTATCTCGACTGTGCCCTGGCGCCATGTGAAGTCGAACACAATCTCCTGGTCGTCCTCGCGCACTACAGAGAGGAATCTGTCCGGCGAGATGCCGAGATACACAGCCTCTACCGGCTCTACCTCCTCGTCGCCCTCGCCGAGCACACAGATGTCGAGACGGCCCACCATCGGGTCGTCTTCCCAGTCGTCGGCGTTGGCTCCTTCGGCGCGGAACACCACAAACGAGAGGCGGCACTGCTGGCGTGTGCCGTCAGCGCGGCAGATGAAATAAGAAGTTTCTTCGGGTACGTAGATCGGCGTGCTGATGTACGGGTTCGTGCAGCGAGCCGAGTATTCTACCTCGGTCCAAACGGACGAGGCGTGAGTGTTTTTACTGCTTGTCATATATACTTTACAATGTTATCCTTTACCTGATTTCGGGAGCGCAAGCCGCGAATTGCGGCAAACGGACTGCAAAATTACTAAAAAATGGCGAAACAAGCAAGTTGGGAGTTGAGAATTGAGAGTTATGAACCTATAAGTAGCGGAGGTCTCCGGCCTCCGCAGCACCAAGTCGAATACAAATCATTATTACTAATAATAGAGTTTGTATCATTGATTGCTGCGGAGGCCGGAGACCTCCGCTACTATATAAACATGTTACGTTATATTATTATAACTCCAAATTCCAGATGACCTTTAATTATTTCTTCTGTGTCTTCGAGAACGAGTACGGAGCGTCGCTCTCAGCTGTGCCGCGCTGCTTGTTAGGCTCCGACGCCATGTCGTAAACGAACTGAGCGCCGTTCATAAGGTCGGTGCGCGTAACATAGTTCTTCGTATACGGAGCGCCGTTGAGCTGCAGTGTCTTCACGTA
This sequence comes from Leyella stercorea, assembly GCF_019052365.1. Classification (GTDB taxonomy): domain Bacteria; phylum Bacteroidota; class Bacteroidia; order Bacteroidales; family Bacteroidaceae; genus Prevotella. Next base: position 16,924 of record NZ_JAHQUY010000049.1, on the reverse strand, counting down.
GCAGTTCTCGTCCTCGTTGTTGCGTGCCTTGATGCTCACGCTCTTGCCGTTCTCGAGGTGGAGCGTCATCTCGTCGAAGCGCGGTGCGCCGAGCACATACTCGCCCGAGCCTGGGCATACCGGGTAGAAGCCCATTGCCGAGAACACATACCATGCAGAAGTCTGTCCGTTGTCCTCGTCGCCGCAGTAGCCGTCGGGGTTAGCGTTGTACATGCGGTCCATAGTCTGACGAATCCAGTACTGCGTCTTCCAAGGCTCGCCCGAGTAGCCGTAGAGGTAAATCATGTGCTGTACGGGCTGGTTGCCGTGAGCGTAGTTGCCCATGTTCATAATCTGCATCTCGCGAATCTCGTGGATAACGGCGCCGTAGTAGCTGTCGTCGAACAATGGCGGCACGTTGAACACCGAGTCGAGCATCTGGTTGAACACCTGCTTGCCACCCATGAGGTCGATGAGTCCCTGCGGGTCGTGGAACACCGACCATGTGTAGTGCCAAGCGTTGCCCTCGGTGAAGGCGTCGCCCCACTTCAGCGGAGAGAACGGCTTCTGGAACTCGCCGTTCTTCAGACGACCACGCATGAGGTTGGTCTCCTTGTCGAACACATTGCGGTAGTTGAACGCGCGCTTGCGGAACGGCTCAAGCTCCTTCTTCGACTTGCCAAGCTGCTTGCCGAACTGATATATACACCAGTCGTTGTAAGCGTACTCGAGTGTGCGAGCCACGTTCTCGTTTATCTTCACGTCGTAAGGCACGTAGCCCAGCTTGTTGTAGTATTCGTAGCCGAGACGTCCGGTAGACGAAACAGTCGGGTGAACAGCCTTTGTGCCATGCACTACAGCCTCCCAGAGCTTCTCAGCGTCATAGTTCTTCAGTCCGCAGAGGTAAGCGTCAGCCACGATAGACGCCGAATTGTTGCCCACCATGCAGTCGCGATGACCCGGCGAAGCCCACTCGGGCAGGAAGCCGCTCTCCTTGTATGCGTTCACCAAGCCAGCCTGCATCTTCTCGTTCATCGACGGATACATCACATTGAGCAGCGGGAAGAGACAGCGGAAGGTGTCCCAGAAGCCGGTGTCGGTGAACATATAGCCGGGCAGCACCTCGCCGTTGTACGGCGAATAGTGTACGATTTCGCCCTGCGCGTTCTTCTCGTAGAACGAGCGCGGGAAGAGCACCGAGCGGTAGAGGCACGAATAGAACGTGCGGAGGTGGTCGATGTCGTGCGACTTCACCTCTATCTTGCCCAGCACGTCGTTCCATGTCTTGCGTCCGCGCGCCTTCACAGCGTCAAAATCGTCGTTGCCCAACTCCTTGAGGTTCTCTACAGCCTGCTCCTCAGAGATGAACGACGAGGCGATGCGCACGTTGAGCTGCTCGCCGCGCTTTGTCTTGAAGCCTACGATGGCACCGGCGTGGTTGCACTGGCTCACCAGTTCGCCACTCTTTATCTCGCCGTTAACGACAACGGATGTATATGCGAACGGACGGTCGAACTTCATCACGAAGTAGTTCTTGAAGTTCTCGGGCACGCCACCGTTGTTCTTTGTCGTATAGCCCACAACCATGTTCTGCTCGGGCAGCACCTTAACGTATGAGCCATCGTCGTAAGCGTCAACGACGAAGCTCGCCTGCTCCGCTTCGGGATACGTAACGCGCATGATGGCAGCACGCTCCGTGGGCGCAATCTCGGTGACGATATCGTAGTCGGCAAGGTAGGCACGATAGTAGTAAGGTGTGGCCACCTCAGCCTTGTGCGAGAACCACGACGCGCGCTTCTCCTCGTCGAACACGGGTGCGCCTACCTCAGGCATAACAGCAAACTGACCATAGTCGTTAATCCACGGACTCGGCTGGTGGGTCTGCTTGAAACCGCGCAGCTTGTCGGCAGAATAGGTGTATGTCCAGCCGTCGCCCATCTTTCCGGTCTGCGGTGTCCAGAAGTTCATACCCCACGGCATTGCAACGGCAGGATAGGTATTACCCGTAGAAAGCGAGTGCTTCGACTCCGATCCGACAAGCGTGCTGACGTAGTCGACCGGCTCGTAGGTCTTGGCAGTGCCTGCACAAACGGAAGCGAGTGCGAGCACGGCTGTGAATAGTTTTCTCTTGTTCATATTTGTTTGTTTTAGTTATTGTAGATAATGCTTATAAGAGTCTTTCCGCAAACGACGGAAACGCACTTGGTGCGAAGAAGGCACGCTTCTTCATTGCAAAGTTAGCGATTTCAGACGAAATACACAATAAATAACGCGCACATACGTTGTTTATTATAAACAATAAACACATGAAAGCAATAATTTCGCTCGCAATATTCCTCATGGCTACGCTCACGGCGTGGGCAGACAGCGCAAAGGACAGATGGACTGTCTATCAGAGTTACAGCAACATCACGGAGATAGAGCCGGCAGGCAACGTCTGCTTCGTGCTGGCTTCAAACTCGGTGTACTCTTACGACACTACCGACGGACTCGTGCAGACCTACGACAAGGCTGGCGTGATGTCGGACGTGGGAGTGAGCCACATAGCTTGGGCTAAGGCTTCGAAACGACTGGTCGTGGTGTACACAAACTCGAACATCGACTTGCTGTCTGCCAACGGCGACGTGATAAACGCGCCCGACTTCTACCTGAAGACGACGACGCTCGACAAGACTATCAACCATATCGACTTCGACGGACCGTACGCTTACCTCTCCACGGCGTTCGGCGTGCTGAAGCTGAACACGCGCGACGGTGCCATCATGGACACTTACGACCTGGGCACCAACGTGAGCTATACGTACGTGAAGAACGGATACCTCTACGCCGAGTCGAAGGAACGCGGACGCCTGCGCTGCAAGCTCACCGACAATCTGCTCGACAAGAGCAACTGGGTGCGCGAGGACGGATTCACCACGCTGCGCGAAGACCGCACCAACGTGCAGGACGCACAGACCAAACTCTGGTGGACAAAGACCGCCGACGGCAAACTGACTTTCTACGCTCTTGACGCTGACGGCAAACGCACATACATGACGGAGGGCGTACAGCCCGAAGGTCCTGTGTCGAACAACTTCTACCGCCTCTATGCTCACAACGGAAAGATATACGCTGTGGGCGGAATGTGGAGTCAGGAGACGGATGGCAAACAGCCTGGCGAGGTGCATGTTTGGGACGGCACTACATGGAGCCACTTCGAACAGCCTACAGCCGAACAGCTTGGTCATAATAACGAAGACTATCTGTGCATGGACTTCGACCCGCTGAAGGAGGGTCACGTGATGGTGGGCGCAAAGAGCGGTCTGTACGAGTTTCAGGACGGCAAGTTCGTGAAGTGCTACAATAGTAACAACAGCCCGCTTGAGTCGGCTACAGCCGACAAGAGCAAGAACTATGTCATGGCAACCGGCGTGAAGTACGACCCTACGGGCAATCTGTGGGTGCTGAACAGCCAGACCACAAATCCGCTGAAAATGCTCGGCAAGGACGGCGAGTGGAGCGTGATGAACAACATCGGATTGACGAAGGACAACGCTTGGGATGTGAAGGAGCTGTTCCTGAGTCCGACATACGGCTACTTGTGGTTCGTGAACAGCTACTGGGAGGAGACGAAACTCTTTGCCTACGACTACAAGAACAACAAGCTGTACGACGCAGGTGGACCAACATTCACAAACGAGGACTACACTACGCTGAAGCCATACTATCTGTTTCATGTAACGGAGGACAAGAACAAAAATATTTGGCTGTCGACATCGGCGGGTCCGCTGTATATGACGCCGAACGACGTAGCTAACGGCGGCGGACTGGTTACGCAGCACAAAGTGCCGCGCAACGACGGAACGAACCTCGCCGACTATCTGCTCTCTAACGTAGAGACACGCTGCATCGCCGTCGACGGCGGCAACCGCAAGTGGATAGCCACTTCGAGCGGTGTGTTCCTCATCAGCGACGACTGCAACACGCAGATCGAGCACTTTACTACCGACAACTCGCCGCTACCTTCGAACACGGTCTACTACGTGCTGGCAGACCCTAACTCGAACATGGTTTATTTCGCAACGGAGAAGGGTCTGTGCTCGTATCAGAGCGACGCAACAACACCGAGCGAGAAGATGACGAAGGACAACGTGTATGCATACCCTAACCCCGTGACGCCCGACTACACGGGATACATCACCGTGGTGGGTCTGAGCTATAACGCCGACGTGAAGATTGTGACCTCGAACGGCACTCTCGTAAACCAGGGCAGAAGTACGGGCGGTTCGTACCGCTGGAACGGATGCGACCTTAAGGGCAAGCGCGTGGCGAGCGGCATATACATGGTAGAGGCAGCCACCGAAGACGGCGGCAAGGGAACGGTCTGCAAGATAGCTGTTATCAACTAACTCCAGGTGGATATGATTTCTGTTTGCATCGCTACATACAACGGCGCAAGGTACATTGGCGAGCAGTTGGCGTCGATACTCAAGCAACTCTCTGCCGAGGACGAAGTGGTGGTGAGCGACGACGGGTCTACGGACGGAACCTTAGACATTGTGCGCAGCTTCAACGACCGCCGAATACGCATCGTTGACGGACCGCGGCGCCACTCGCCTACGCTCAACTTCGAGTGGGCGCTGCGCAATGCCAAAGGCGAATACATTTTTCTTGCCGACCAGGACGACGTATGGCTTGAGGGCAAGGTGACGAGATGCGTGGAGGAACTACAGATGTGCGACTGCGTAGTGAGCGACGCGAGGGTTACAGACAGCCTTCTGAACACAACAAGCGAGTCGCTTTACCAGCTGATGCACGTAAGACGCGGACGTCTCTCTAATCTTCTCTGGCGCAATGGCTATACGGGCTGTTGCATGGCGTTCAAGCGTGAGGTGCTGAGCAAGGCGCTGCCCTTCCCTACCGACATCCCGATGCACGACATCTGGATCGGCAACGTGGCGGCTTTCTGTGGCAGGCTGCACTTCATCGACGACCGACTGCTGTTGTTCCGCCGACACGATGCGACTGCTTCGTGCAACGGCAAGGGAAGCACCTACTCGCTTTGGCAGAAACTTTCGTTCCGCTGGCACACGCTTAAGAATATCGTCAAACTGAAAACCGGAATAAGATAACCTTATCTCAATACGCGATAGAAAAAAACGTAATCTATGACTCTGAGCATAATAATACCTATATATAATGTGGCTGACTCGCTTCGCCGATGCGTAGACAGCGTGCTTGCGCAGCGCATCAGCGACTGCGAACTGCTACTCGTCGACGACGGTTCGACCGACGAGAGCTGGCTGATAGCGGACGAGTATGCCGCTAAGCACGCTTGCATCAGGTGCTTCCACAAACCTAACGGCGGACTCTCCGATGCTCGCAACTTCGGACTGCAACATGCCGTGGGCAGATACGTAACGTTCGTGGACAGCGACGACGAGGTGGCGGCTGATACGTATGCGCCGCTGCTCGATGCGCTCGCCAAACATGCCGAATACGACATCATCGAATTCACAATGCTGCAGAAGCCTGGGCTGCCCGACGAGACGCTGTTCCAGCCTGGCGAACATGTCTTCGACGATGCGCTCGACTGGCTCGCCTACATGGGTACGGAGCATTGCTGGGTGTGCAACAAGATATTCAAGCGCGAGCTGTTCGACAACGTGAGGTTTCCGATAGGAAAGAAGTTTGAGGATATGCTGACGCACATCGAACTGATAAAGCAGCACCCGTGCATAGCTACCGTCAACCACGGACGCTACATCTACCATTATAATGCGGAGGGCATAGCGGCGAAGGACAAGACTAACGGACTGACTTCGCTGCTCGAAGCACAGCTCACTCTGGTTGACGAACTGGGCATAGACACCCGTCAACGACGCTGGCACCGCCTGTATATGAACATGCTTACGGCGCAACTCTACTCCTTCCGCCGCACAGAGACCATACTTCTGAAGCCTCAGCGCATAGCCCTTTCGGGTTACGCTACGTGGAAAGACTCGCTGAAGGCGCTGCTCGTAGACACAATCGGTCTGCGAATGACGTGCCGTTTATTCAAAACATTAAGCCGATAAGATTATGAAGATAGTATATATTGTTGAGGATTTTGCCGAGAACGGCGGCGTAGAACGCATTGTCTCGCTGAAGGCTAACGAACTTTCGACAAAGTACGGGCACGATGTGACGATAGTATCTGTGTACAAGGACGAACGACCCATGCTGTATAGTCTCGACAAGAGCATAGGGTTCGTGAGACTCGACGTGCCGTTCGCCACGAAAAGCCACAGACGCATTGCGACACTCGAAAGTAGGGTGGCGACGCTCGCACGTGCTGCAAGCCGACTCAACAAGGCGGTGAAGCAGCTCGACCCCGACGTCATCTTCTTCACCACAACGCTCGGCGCGCTGCTTCTTCCGTTCTGTCGCACGAAGGCAAAGCGTGTGTACGAGTCGCATCTTGCGCGTCCGTTCAATCCGTACCAACAGTTGTTCTGGCTCACAAAGCGTAGCGCCGACGCCGTTATCTGCCTCACGAGGGGCGACATGCACGCTTTCGGAGACGGCAGGAACGTGCGGCTGATACCCAACTTCATTGAGCAACCGAAACGCAGCGTGGCAGACTACGGTCGGAAGAAGGCGATAGCTGTGGGCAGACTGGAGGATCAAAAGGGGTTCGATATGCTCATCGACTGCTGGAAACGAGTGGCTGAACAGCATCCCGACTGGCACCTGGACATATACGGTGTGGGGTCGCTCCACGACAAGCTGCAAGAACAAATAGACCAGCTGTGTCTGAACGACTATATCACACTCTGCGGACGCTCCAACAACATAATGGATGTCTACCCCGAATACAGTCTGCACATCATGTCGTCGCGCTATGAGGGTCAGCCGATGACACTCATCGAGGCGCAGGCGTGCGGTCTGCCTTCTGTAGTGTTCAACTTCAAGTTCGGTGCGGCTGACATTGTGCAGAACGGTGTCAACGGCATCATCGTGGAGCAGGACGACTGCAAGGCGTTCAGCGAGGCACTTTGCAAAATGATGAGTTCGGAGGATATGCGCAAGAAGTACGGAGAGAATGCGCTCGAAGTGGGCAGACAGTACTTCAAGGATAATGTTTTTGGAAAGTGGGTTGAGCTTATCAACACCCTAAAACAATAGGTTCGGTGACCGTGCAGCGAACGCGATCCGATTGGATGGCGGACGCAATCTGATCGGGCGGCGGACGCAATCTGATCGGGCGGCGTACGGAATCCAATCGGATTGCGAACGCCACACGATGCTAAAGACTATAATTTAGCATGCTAAAGACTATAATATAACTGTTCATATTGCTTCGCTACAAGGCGATAATCGTGATACTTATGAACAAACTGTATGCTCTCTTGCGCCATTCTTTCGAGCATTCCGTCGGTGAAGAGGGCACGCTCAATCGCCGTGATGTTCTCCTCGTCGGGCACATCGGGGCGCACGTTGATAATCGGGCGCAACGTATCCTCGCCTATAAACTCATAGTATTCTTCTTCGCCTCCACCGATGACAACCGTTCCGCGAGCCATTGCCGCAAGCGAATTCATCGACGGCGTGTAGCTGTATAGCTGGTCGACAAGCACGTCAGCCTCAGCAAGCAGGTGCATGTACTCGTCGTAAGGCACTCCTTCTACGTACTTAATCTGCACCTTGCCGGGATGTCTACGCGCCACCTCCTCAACGAAGGCTGCTATCTTCATTGCGCCCTTCATGAAGTCGCGCTTGGGCTGAAGACCGATGAGGATAGTGAGGGGGTGAGAGGGTGCGTCATTACCCACACATTTCACCATCTCACCATCACACCATCTCACCATCTCTTCACACTCCATGGGCAGCGGGATGTAATGGAGTTTGGCAGCGTAGGGCGGTTCGTTGTAATCGAGCCAATACTCGTAGAGACAAGCCACGATGGCGTCAGCCATGCTGGTCGTCTTACGCCACGAAGCCTCAGCACCGTGCTCAACGACTTCGGCGATGCGGTCGCGATGCTGGTCGGCGTTCTGCAATTGCCCGCTCCAATAGGTGTCGGAATAGGCAGGTACGCCCTGCGCCTGACGACGGAATATCTGCGGGTCGTCGCCAAAACAGCCTTTCACAACGCGGCGGTTGGTGAGCTTGAGGAAGCGCAGCAGCAGCGTGTTCCAGCGATACATGAGCGGCACAAACTGATAGTTGTGTATCTGCACCACGTCGTTGCCGCACAGTTGCGGCAGATGGCGCAGCAACTGCCATACCACTCGCAAGCCGCCGAGCTTGCCCCAACGCCCGTCGCGGCGCAGGTCGATGTCGCGCGGAGCATCGTGCCAGCCATTGCCGTCGGACATGGTCAGCACGCGGTGTCCACGCTCGACGAGTCCTTTCTTCAAAGTATTGTGAAGAAAGCTCGCCTCGCCTATCAACAGTATCTTCATAAATCGTCTTTTTTATGATGGTGATGTGGTGAGATGGTGATGTGGTGAGATATGTGGGGTAATGTCAACACCTCAACATCTCAACACCTCAATATCTCACAACCGCTTGAAGTTGCCGTTACCGTCGAGCACCTCGTAAGTCTCTACCGTGACACGCTTGCCCTTTATCTGCAGCACGTCGAACGAAGCGTTGCCGTCCTCGTCGCGCCAGGCGTTATTCACCTGGTGGATGTCGTAGCCACGATAGTGCTGCACGGATTTGGCGTGGGTATGACCGACGAAGAACGCAGCGAGGTTATAGTGCTCAAGAATGTCGAACAGCTGCGTGCGCTGCTCCTCCGTCCACCACTCCAACGCCCACGCGTCGAAGCCGTAGTGCTGCACGTAGACCACCGGCTTGCCGTCGGAAGCGTACTTCTTCAGGTCGTCGGCAATCCACTGCATGTTGCTCTCGCAGTAGGTGGTGTCGCCGGCAGCGAGTTGTCCGCACACGAAGTGAACGCCGCCGATGTCGAACGAGTAGGAACGCGACGAGCGGTGTATGTTCAAGATGCGTCCAGCCTGCTTCATGTCGAGCAGCGTAGAGTCGAGGTAGTGGAGATTAAACTCCATACCTATGCGGTTCTGATCTGGTCTGCCACTCTCGGGCGATATGTCGTGGTTGCCGAAAGTGGGATAAGTGTCGTAGTGAATCTGCCGGTAGCCGGGTCCTCGCTCCCAACGCTGCCGGTAGAGGTCGAGTATCTTCGGGTCTGACTTGTCGAAAAGGTCGCCGGCGAGTATCACGCCGTCGATGCGACGATGGTCGCCGAGCGCATTTATGGCGAGCACATGGTGAAACTGGTCGGTCTCTGGCGGCATATCGAAATGCAGGTCGGCTGCTATGACGACGGTGCAGTTTGCCTCACGCTTCTTCTCCGACGCGTAGCCGTTGAGGGCTGAGAGCGCGAAAAGCAGCAGAGTGGCGAATATCATTTTTGTAAGCATAGTGAGATGTTGAGGTGGTGATAAGATGTTGTTATGGTGAGATGGTGAGATGTTGAGATATGTTGTGGTGGTGATGGGATGGTGAGGTGGTGAGATGAACACATCAACATTACATATGTCAACATCTCAACACCTCAACAGCAGAACGCAACTAAATTGCGTTCTGCCCAACCTTGATTTCCTTCTCCACACTCTCGCCGTCGCCCCAGATGAGCGTCAGCTTGAATGGGATATTCGTATTGATAGTAACTTTCGGTTTCTCGTTAACAGAACTGCGCTTAGCCACCTTGAACGAGATATTGCCGTCGGCACCGAGCGGATAGCGGTCGATGCCGTAAGCGTCGAGCAGCTGCACGTCGAGCGTCACGTGCGAGTCCTGTATGTCGGCACGTATGCCGAAGATATACTCGATAAGGTCGGCGATTGGCGGCAGACCGGTCCAACCCACAAAGTCCTTGCGAGCCATGAAGCCCGGCGCAGCATCCTCCGGAGCGTAATACTCCCAGAACGTGCCCGTCTTCTTATACACCTTCAGCACGTTGTTGTAATGGTTCATCACGATGTCGTGAGCCAGTCGGCGATAGCCTTTCTCCACGAGTCCCGAAACAACCATATAGTTGGTTCCGGGCCATACGCCGCCTTCCCAATAGCGTCCGTTAGCCTTATACTTCGGGTTGTCGGCAGCAAGCGATGCCACACGGTGCGGGCGGTTGAACTTGCAGGTGTCGTCGAGGTGCTCCACGAGACGGTCGAGGCGCTGCTTGGGCAGCACATCGGTATGCAAAGCCCAGTAAGCATAGATGCCCTGCGTCGTAGAGAGCGAGTCGTTGGCATACTGGTCGTAGAGGAATCCGTCGCGTTCGCTCCACATGTTCTTGTTGATGTACGCCGAGAGATTCTTTATGTCGTCCTCGAACTCCTCTATCTCCTGCCAGCGCTCAAGGTAGAAGCCCATCTTCAGCAGAATGTTCGCCACCATTATCTGCTGCAGGCAGGCGTCGAGCCATATCATGTGACCGTTGCTATAGATAGTGTTGTAGCCTTCGGGCACGCGCGGCATATTGTCCATGCCTGTGCCCCATCCGCTGCTCCAGTATGTACCGTTGCGCCAGGTGCGGTTGAGCTTCAGCCACTTGTAGTAGGCGGCAAGCACGGGGAACACCTTGTTCAGACGATTGTCGTCGCCGAACTGCGTGTAGTAGAGCCACTCCGACCACGGCAGCAGGTTCGGACCAGTAGATGTAGGGTCGTAGCGACCGAAGCAGTCGGAGCCGTCGGCGCGTATCTCGCGACAGATGAATCCGTCGGGATGCTGCTTAGCGTAGAAGTTGTCGAGCGTCTTCTGGAACGGGAAGAAGCGGTCGCCGTAGCGGCAGAACATCGTGATGAACGCATCGTCCCACATGAAGATGTTACCATTGTAGGCGGGCGAGATGTATGAGGTGACGAAGCCCGAGTCGTCGAGCGGCTGGCAGACGTTCTTCAGACCTATCTGCCACGCCTTCCAGTACATCTCTATCTCCTTCTGGTGTCCCTCCCAATAGGGCGAGGGCAGCACTTTGCGTGCCTGCTCGAAGGTGCCGGGCTTCGGTTTCTCAACCTTAGCCGTGCGGAACGTGTTCTCCGCCACGAGTGTCTGCATGACGTAGGTGTTCTTGTAAGGCAGCTTGTAGAGCGGCGAACCAGAAGATATGAGGTTCTGCGCTGGCGCAAGCACCGCAAAGAGCGAGGCTGTAAGGGTTAATATCGTTTTCTTCATCTTATTTGTATATTACTTGATTACTCCGTATGTGAGCAACTGCTTGATGCGCTTGAACACGTCGGTGTTCTCGTAGATTCCGGTGAAGTGTTCTGCGCCCGGACCGAAGGCGTAGACCGGAACCATAGCGCCAGAGTGGTCGCGTGTAGAGAAGCAGCACTCTACACGTCCTTCGTTCTTGTCGCCGTTGACGAGCGTGAGTCCGCCAGTCTCGTGGTCGGCTGTTACCACGACGAGTGTCTCGCCGTCTTCTGCCGCCCACTTCATCACCTTACCAATGGTCTGGTCGAAGTCGAGCGTCTCCTTCATGAGCATATCGAGCTGGTTGAAGTGTCCGTAGTCGTCGAGCTGCGAGCCTTCGATCATCATGAAGAAGCCCTTCTTGTTGCGGTTCATCAGTTCGATGCCCTTCATCGAAGCACGCGCAAGCAGGTCGCCGCGCTCGTCGGGCAGCGGAGTGTCCTTGTCGTAAGGCACGGCAAAGATGTTGCTGTTGGTGTCGTATGCGAAGAAGTCGTCGAGCGAACGCGAAACATGATAGCCCTTCACACGCAGTTCGTTGAAGATGTCGCGTCCGTCCTTGCGGTTAGTGAACTTCTCCGCACCACCGCCGAACACGAAGTTGACACCACTCGTAGGATAGTCGCCGACGAGTTCTTCTTCCTTGTCGCGGTCGATGTTATGGCAGCAGAAATCGCATGGCGTAGCGTCCCACAGACGGCATGTGACGGCGATGCCCGCATCCTTGCCAAGCTTCTTCGCCACGTCTACGAGCGACGTCAGCGGCTTGCCTTCGGGGTCGACGCCTACGGCATGGTAGCAGGTCTTTACGCCCGTAGCGAGCGATGTTCCGCCCGAACCGGAGTCGGTTACGAGCTTGTTGGTTGCCCAAGTCTTCGACAATCCGGTGGCTGTAGCGTTTTCGAGCCACAGTTTTCCGCGGTTGGCTGTCCACGCCGTATAGACGTGCATGAGGCTCATGCCGTCGCCAATCATCAATATCACGTTCTTCACCTTCTTGCCTTTCGGCGCCTTTATCTTCTCAACGGCGTATGGCTTGTCGTATGTGAAGGTTTGTGTGGGCATGTTGTACTGTGCGCTGGCTGTGACTGCGCATACGGCAAGAGACACAATAGCAAATAGTCTGTTTATTTTCATAATGTTCTATAGATTGTTTGTTATTTTGTTGTTTGTCTTTCTTTCATGGTCGGCAACGGCTGAAGAACAACCTGCGGAGGTCGTTTTCAGTCGACTGCTTAGGTGTAGACAAAGGTAAGAATAATTTTTGTGAACCGGAAAGTTTTCTATACATTGAGGGGTATAATTGCGTTTTTTTCTTTACATTTGCATAGAAACCGCACCTTAGCGTGCGTTATGAATTAATCGGACAAATCAAAAAAGAATAATCATTTATGAGAAAAACATTGCTTCTGATCTTTACGGCTTTGTCATTGTTACCATGCAACGCCCAAGAGCAAGGGTCGGCAGACATCATACCCATGCCTAACAAGCTGGAGGTGACTGCTGGCAGAGTGCTCAGACTCGGCAGCGAAGTGAAGGTAAGCATACCGAAAGACCTCAACAAGCGGAAGGCAATAGTTGGCTACCTTGAAGGCAGACTGAACGACAACAACATACACACAAGGTCGACAACGGCGAAGAAAGCGCAACTGCTGCTGGTGGTGGACAACACTCTGCAGGACGAAGCCTACGAACTGACGGTGACGCCGAAGCGTGCCGTTATAAAGTCGAACGCTCAAGGGGCAGGTTTCTTCTACGGCGTGCAGTCGTTCATGCAGCTGGTGCCGGCGGAGGCTGACGCAGAGGCTGCGGTTCAGTGCGTAGAGATAAAGGATGCGCCGCGCTTTCAGTATCGCGGTGCGATGATTGACGTGGCTCGCAACTTCCAGTCGAAGCAGACCGTGCTGCGCTTCATCGACCTTATGGCGGCGTTCAAGATGAACCGACTGCACATTCATCTCACCGACGACCAGGGCTGGCGCATCGAGATAAAGCGCTATCCGCGACTTACGGAGGTGGGATCGAAGCGCAGTCAGACTATGATTGGTCACTCCGACTACTACTATCCGCGCCGATTCGACGGAAAACCGCAGGAGGGTTTCTACACGCAGCAGGACATTAAGGAGATGGTGGCGTATGCTGCCGACCGATTCATCACGATTATACCAGAGATAGAAATGCCGGGACATTCGTCGGCGGCGCTGGCGGCTTATCCGCAGTATTCGTGCGGACTGGGCAAGCAGTATGTGGTGCGCGACTATATGGACATCTTCGACGAGGTGTACTGTCCGCAGGAGCAGACGTTCGAGTTCTTGCAGAACGTGCTGACGGAGGTGATGGATCTGTTCCCGAGCGAGTATATACACATCGGCGGCGACGAGTGTCCGAAGAAGGCGTGGAAGGTTTGTCCGCGCTGCCAGGCGCTGATAAAGAAGCTGAATCTGAAGGACGAACACGAGCTGCAGAGCTGGTTCATCCATCGCATTGAGCGGTTCGTGAACAGCAAGGGAAAGAACATCATCGGCTGGGACGAGATTCTGGAGGGCGGACTGGCGCCTAACGCCACCGTGATGTCGTGGAGAGGCGAAGTGGGCGGCATTGAGGCTGCGAAGATGAAGCACAAGGTGATAATGACGCCGGGCGACTACTGCTATATCGACCACTATCAGGAGGACCCTGAGCATGCTCCGCTTGCCATCGGCAGCTATCTGCCTTTGGACAGCGTGTATGCGTACAATCCGTTGCCCGAGAGTCTTACGCCGGAGGAGCAGAAGTACATAATCGGTACGCAGGCTAATCTTTGGGGCGAGTATGTGCAGACGGCTGATTATCTGGAGTATATGGCTTATCCGCGACTGATGGCTATGGCTGAGGTGCAATGGACCGACGCTGAGAAGAAGGACGTCAACAATTTCCACAAACGGCTAAAGACGCAGTTTGCATGGCTCGACAAGAAGGGCGTGCATGCCTGCCGCAACTTCTATGAGGCTGAGTTCGGCGGCGCATGGAACAATGCGCAGAACGTATATGAGGTGAAGCTCAAGACGCTCTGCCCCGACGCCGAGATACGCTATGCGCTCGACTGCGCCGACGAGAACCGCTTCAAGACCTACTCTGCGCCGATAGCTCTCGACAAGGAGACGGAGTTGTGGGCGGCAGTGTATGTAGACGGCAAGCGGATGGGCGGCATAACGCATAAACGCTTCGCCGTGAATAAGGCTACGGGCTGCGAATATACGTGCTCGCCGAAGGCTGCTTGGGAGAATATGCACGAAGGATATGCGCTCACCGACGGACTGCGCGGATTCTCGAAGGACACGCGCTACTGGACGGGCTTCAACAAAGACACGCTGCGGATAGACATCAGTCTGCACGAGGCGACGACAATCAGCAGAGTGAAACTCGGTACGCTGTGGCGCACTTGGAACGCCGTATGGCCCGTGCGCGAAGTGAGGGTGATGGTTTCTGACGACGGCAACGAATACAGAACGGTTGCTTGTAAGAAACCCGAATACGACTTCTCGCTTACCGAGGCTACACGCTTCCCCGTCGAGGTGAAGTTCGAGGAAAGCGGCGCAAGGTTTGTAAGGCTCGTGATTCTGGGTGGCGGAAAGTGTCATGAGGGTCATTACAACGCCGGCGAACCGAGCGAACTGGCATTGGACGAGATTGAGATTTACTAAGCACGGCAACCACACGTTTCAAAACAAAATGCAATGAACGGACAAACCAATAAGAACAACTATAAACAACTATAACAAATGAACAAAAACCTATTAGTTACTTTGCTCTTCTTGCTGGCAGCAGGAACCGCATTTGCACAACACAAGTTCCGTTTCAATAACGACGGCAAGTTCAAGATTGTGCAGTTCACCGACATCCATTGGGACCCGACATCTGCCGGATGCGACACCACACGCAACACCATCCTCTCCGTACTGAGTCAGGAGAAGCCCGACATAGCTATTCTCACGGGCGACATCGTTACTTCGAATCCTGCGAAGAAGGGTTGGGAGGCTATAATAAAGATTTTCGAGGAGGCAAAGATGCCGTTCGCCGTGACGCTGGGCAACCACGACGCCGAGCCGCAGTATATGAGCAAGCAGGAGATATTCGACGAGCTGCTGAAGTCGCCTTACTTCGTAGGCTCGCACGGACCGCAGGGCATTCCGGGGCATGGCCAGTATGTCATTCCGGTGTACGGGTCGAAGGAGAAGGACAAGGTGCAGTCGCTGCTCTACTGCATCGACTCTAACGATTATCCCGAAACCGACGAGCTGGGTCACTACGACTGGATTCACTTCGAACAGATTGCGTGGTACCGCGACCAGAGCAAGCACTACACAGAACTGAACGGCGGCACTCCTCTGCCGGCGTTGGCGTTCTTCCACATCGCTCTGCCCGAATATCGCAACCTTATGAACCGCCCTGGCACTTGGGGCAGATGCGACGAGGGCGAGGTATGCGCTGCTGACATCAACAGCGGAATGTTCGCTTCGTTCGCCGAATGTAAGGACGTGATGGGCGTGTTCGTGGGTCACGACCACGACAACGAGTTCATAGGTCAGGAGAAAGGCATCTGTCTTGCCTACGGACGTGTGACTGGTACGGACGCTTACGGCGGACTGGTGCGCGGCGGACGCGTTATCGAGATGTATGAGGGCGAAAGACGCTTCGACTCGTGGGTGACTACACCGCAGGGCAGAGACTTCGCCTACTACTATCCGTCGGGCATCACGTCGATTGACGAGGAGGGTCCGTATCTGCCGGCTCTGAACGTGAAACCGAAGAAGCACGGCGTGAACTATACTTACTATGAGGGCAAGTTCAAGAAGACTGCCGACATCTTCAACAATGGTAAGAAGGTGAAGGATGGCGTGCTCAGCAACTTCATCATCACCGAGGCTCGAAGCGAGGACCACTTCGGCTACGACTTCCGTTCGTTCATAAAGATACCCGAGAAGGGCGTCTACTACTTCGACATTGCTTCCGACGACGGCTCGCGCCTGTTCATCGACGGCAAGGAGATTATCGACAACGACGGTTCGCACAGTCAGGAATTCGTAGCTGGTAAGGTGGCGCTGGAAGCCGGCTTCCACGAGATGCGCATCATTTACTTCGAGGACTACATGGGACAGAGCCTTAAGATAAAGATCACGGACAGATACAACAGTAGTCGCATACTTCCAGACGACATGCTTTACACCAAGTAAGATTACCACGTAGGTAAAACATCATTTCCGCATATCGGTAACAATGTTACAGATATGCGGGAATATCATTACCACGCCACGAGAATAATACATGTCATAAGCATCAACCAACTTAAACTGTATTTTAACGCTTTAAGTTCTATAGTTTAATAATGTGATTGTTGGACTTTCTTGCTCTGGCAAGCGGCAAAGACGGGCTGAAAGCCCAATAATCACATAGCCCAGGGCAACGCCCTGGGTAAACATTATACCACACATCTCCATTCGCCCTGTAAGGGCAAAAGCCTAATTATTAAGCTGTTGCCCTTACAGGGTGCACTAATCAATATATACACTCAATACCCAGGGCGTTGCCCTGGGCTATGTGGTTGTTGGGCTTTCAGCCCGTTTACGACCACATTTTTAGTTTTACCTGACAGCAATAAAAGAAAAAAAACTCCGCACTGCGAAACATTCTGCTGTGCGGAGTTTTGTTGTTTAATAATATTGCTGTCCGCTAAAACTTTTCATACAAAATAAATTAGGGCTGACACTTCTCA
>NZ_JAHQUY010000048.1 GCF_019052365.1 Leyella stercorea | reverse complement strand
TGCCTTCTTTACTTGAGGTCTTCAGAGTCAAACGACTTTGGAGACCTTTTTTTGTGCCCGTAGGAGGGTATGGCAAGAATGCTATACCCTCCTATGGTTAGCATTATATATAACTTGTACGTGAAAAAATCTGCCATATCTTCCAGAAATGGCGTAACGGGTTGATGGTGAATAGGATAAGGGCTGGAAGATAACTTGACAGAGAGGGCTATCTTCCAGCCATCTGCCAGCTATTTACTGGCCATCTCCCAGCTATTTACTTGCCATCTGCCAGCCATTTACTTGCCATCTGACAGCCATTTGCCATATTAGGCAACTATCAATAACTCTAATTGAATGTTATCACAACTAATAAGCCAATTAATAAATTGCCTTATCTGTTGGTGATTCTACCGCAAAGGTAGTTAATTCTGAGCAAATCTCATCAATATACTCTTGCAGATATAAAACATAAGTACGTGAAAAAAACTGCCATATCTTCCAGGAATGGCGTTTTTGATAGATACCATTGCTTGCTGCGGAGGCTTTCACCTCCGCTACGAATGTTGTATATCTATACAATGTTTTATTCATTAGTTTATTCTTTATTGTAATTATATACGCTTTTGCTGCGTGAAATGTTGTATATATGCAGAAAATGCAGTAACTTTGCATATCGTAATAGTAAATGATGATGTATAAATATACGTAATGTTTCAGGATGAATACAATGGAAAATAATAAGAACGGAATTAATTGTGAATGTGTAAATGCTGAGAAATCCGTAAATGCTGAGGAATCTGTAAATGCAGGGAACGCTGCAAAAGCTGCAAAGGCGAAGCACGCATCAACCTCGCATTTGAAGAAGCGCCCGTCGGCGTTGCTGTCATTCACGCCGATTGCGTTGCTCGTGATAATGCTCGTTGCGACGATACGAGCGTTCGGCAGCGACTCGCTGGCAGGAGCGTCGCAGGTGACATTGATAGCCGTATCGGCGTTTTGCGTTCTCATCGGCATGGGCTATCTGAATGTGCCGTGGTCAAGTTTTGAGAAAGCTATCACGAAGAACGTGTCGAGCGTGTCGAGTGCGCTGATAATACTGCTGCTCATCGGAGCTTTGGGCGGCGCCTGGATGGTGAGCGGTGTGGTGCCCACCTTAATATATTATGGTATGCACATCATCCATCCGTCGGTGTTTCTGGCGTCCACCTGCCTTATCTGCGCCCTTGTCAGTCTGATGACCGGTTCGTCGTGGACCACCATCGCCACCATCGGCATTGCGCTCATGGGAATCGGCAGAGCGCAAGGCTTCGCCGACGGTTGGGTGGCAGGAGCGATAATCTCCGGCGCTTACTTCGGCGACAAGATCTCGCCACTCTCCGAGACAACCACCCTCGCCTCGGGCAGTCTGGGCGTGCAGCTATTCAGTCATATACGCTACATGCTGCTCACCACCGTGCCCTCTATAACCCTCGCACTGATAATCTTCGCCGTGGCAGGACTCACTATCGACACCACGGAGACGCAGGAAGTGGCTTCGTTCATGGCAGCCCTCGACGGACGCTTCAACATAACGCCGTGGCTGCTCATAGTGCCCGTAGCCACCGGCGTGCTCATCGCGCGCAAGACCCCGCCAATCGTCACCATCTTCTTATCGACACTTCTCGCTGTGGCTTGCGGACTCATCTTCCAGCGCGAGGCGTTGGCAGAAATCGACCCGTCGATGTTCAAGGCGGCGATGATGAGCGTATACGGCGAGACGACGCTGAGCACATCGAACCAGATGCTCACCGAGCTCGTGTCTACGCGCGGCATGGCAGGCATGACCGACACCATCTGGCTCATCATCTGCGCCATGTGTTTCGGCGGAACGATGGCAGCAAGCGGAATGGTGGGCGGCATCACCCGACTGTTCATCCACATGGTGAAGGGTCGCACGTCGCTCGTGGCGTCTACAGCCACCACCGGCGTGATGCTCAATGTAGCCATCGCCGACCAGTATCTGTGCATCCTGCTCACCGGCAACATGTTCCGCGACGTTTACGACCGCGAGAACTACGAGCGTCGCCTGCTGAGCCGCACCACAGAGGACGCCGTGACCGTTACCTCTGTGCTTGTGCCGTGGAACACCTGCGGCATGACGCAGAGCACCGTGCTCGGCGTGGCGACAACCACCTACCTGCCCTATTGCTTCTTCAATATCATCTCGCCGATAATGAGCGTCGTTGTGGCGGCAATCGGCTACAAGATATTCCGCAAAGGCGAAGCGCAAAAAGAATTACCGCAGTGTGGTAACACCGTTACCGCAGCGTGGTAATATCGTTACCGCGTATTGGGAATATTGTTACCAGTACGCGGTAACACCCGTTCGAAGCACATATACTATCAGACTAAGCCAAGCAAACATCGGCTCATACTATTGTTTTTTGTGAAAAGTGAACTATTGTGAACTTGTATTTTATCGTTTAATTGCTTAACTTTGTATTTGTTAAGCTTTAACACCGCAAATAATATGAGTGCTTATGATAAGAAACCTGTCTTTCTAATTGCTTTGGCTCTTCTCGTAGCATGCACATCGTGCGGACACGACGACCCCGACGTGCCACCTACGCCCACCGAGCCAGACAAGCCAGATAATCCCGACAAGCCAGATAATCCCGACAAGCCCGACGAGCCCGACAAGCCCGCGGCACAGATACCTATAAATATCAGCGCCACGATAACTCGCGCCACGGAGGAGGCGTTCGAGAGTGGCGACCGTATAGGGCTGTTCGTCGTCAACCGCAATGCAGACGGCAGTGCGGCGACGCTGAAACCCTTGGGCAATCACCTCGACAACATGCCGTACACCTATACCACGACATGGAACGCAGAAAAGACAGTATACTGGAAGGATGCTCAGACGCATGCCGACTTCTATATGTATTATCCTTACACGCAGACGGTGGCGAGCGTGAGCGCCATGCCGTTCGGCGTCAGTGCCGACCAGAGCAGTCTGGGCGCATACAAGTCGTCCGACCTTATCGTAGGCTCCACGCTCGACGCCGCTCCTTCGGCATCGCCGGTGAACATCGCTACACGTCACCTGATGAGTCAGGTGGAGATAGTGATCAAGGCAGGTGCCGGATATAGCGAAAGCTCACTCGCAGACGCGAATGTATCGGTGAAGATGAACAATCTCGCCACCTCCGCCACCGTCGACCTCGCCACCTCCACGGTAAGCGCCAACGGCAGCGTGCGCAGCCTCACGCCCTATAAGGACGGCGCCGTCTACCGCGCCTTCGTCGTGCCGCAGACCGCCACAGACAACAACCTCATAACCATCACCGTCGACGGAACCGACCACAACATCTCGAAGACCGTCACCTTCGTCGGTGGCAAGCGCCACACGCTCACCGCCACGCTCAGCAAGGAAGGTGGCGGACTGAGCGTGAGCATCAGCGCATGGGAGAGCGACGGCATAGATTACGGCGGTGTGGCAAGCTGACGCAGTAAAGAAACAGAAACGATTAAAAGAACATTGCATTTGATATGACCCATACGAATCACAAGAACTTCCATATATGCACAGCTGTACTGATGCTTTGCATTCTGCTTGCCGCCTGCTCCGACTCGTTGTTCGACGGCGACGGCGGCAAACTCGACGGCGAAGACCGCATACAGCTATCGGGCAGCATCGAGCAGTTGGCGATGACACGTGTCTGCGACAACGGCTTCTGCGACGGAGACGTGATGGGCGTCTACGTCGTCGACTACAACGGCGGCACGCCCGACACCCTGAAACCCAGCGGCAACCGTTGCGACAACGTGCGCCACACGTTCGACGAGGCCAACAACCAGTGGGAACCCGCCTACGACATCTATTGGAAAGACAAGCACACGCACATCGACGTTTACGGCTACTATCCCTTCGCCAACCCCGAGAGCATCGACGACTATCAGTTTGAGGTGCAGAAAGACCAGAGCCGCGCTTCCGCCGACGGCGAGATGGGCGGCTACGAGGCGAGCGACTTCCTTTGGGGCAAGGTGGGCGACGTGGCTCCCACGACCAGCATCATCCGTCTGCCGCTGTTCCACCGCATGTCGAACGCCCGCGTCACCCTGATTCAAGGCTCGGGCTTTGCCGACGGCGAGTGGGCTAACACCGAGAAGATAGTGCTTGCGCCCAATCTGGTGCGCAAGGCGAGCATCGACCTTGCCACCGGCGAGGTGAAGCCCTCAGGCAGCGTGGAGAGCACAGCCACCATCCCCTCGCGCGTCGACGACGAATGGCGCGCCATCGTAGTGCCGCAGACCGTCAGTGCAGGCACCACGCTCTTCAGCATCACCATCGGCGGCATGCCCTACAAGTTTGTGAAGAACGAGGCGCTCACATACGTATCGGGCAAGATGATGAACTTCAGCATCCGTGTAGACAAGAAAGCAGCCAGCGGACAGTATCACCTCACACTCGTGAACGAGAGCATCACCCCGTGGGAGAACGACCTCGTGAGTCACGACGCCACAGCCAAGGAATACGTCATCGTGAACTCTACCGCCGGACACCTCAAGGAAGCCATTGCTGCTGCCAACAAGGACTATACAAAGCTGAAGAATCTGAAGATTAAGGGTACTATAGATTCTCGTGACTTCTATTTCATGAGAGACTCTATGAGTTCGCTTTCTTCTTTAAATTTAAAGGAAGTCAGAATCAAAGGTTATGGTAATGTAGAACTTGGAGAAGGTCAGAACTTGGACGACCAGATACCTAACAGTGCATTTTATAGAAATAGTCAGTTGGGCGGAAATCAGACTCTTACGAGACTTGTATTGCCTGATAATCTTGTGTCTATAGGAGCTAATGCTTTTTATGGTTGTAAGTATCTTTCAGGTTCGCTCAACATACCAGAAGGTGTTATAGATATTCAAAGAGGAGCTTTTAATGGTTGTGTAGCCCTAAATGGCACTCTGTCTTTGCCTTCTACTTTGAAGTATCTTGGAAGATATGGCAATGGACCGACAAGTGAAACGGATGATGAGGGCACAGATTATTATGGTGGCGTATTTCAAGGATGTTCCGGGTTTACCGGAAATCTCGTTATACCGGATAATGTGGAGCTGATCCGAGGCTATTGTTTTTCTGGATGCAATGGATTCTATGGCGATTTACGATTGCCATCAAAGTTGAAAAGAATGGGCGTTTGTGCTTTTTCTTACTGTTCAGGTCTCACCGGTTCTTTGACTATACCGCAAGGTGTAATATCCATACCTTCAGAAGCATTTAATAATTGTGGCTTTGATGGTACGCTGACTTTGCATGATGGAATAGTAAATATTGCTAACGATGCGTTTGCCAACTGCCATTTCAAGGGCGAGCTACATTTACCAAGGAATCTGAAGACCCTTTCTAACAATGCCTTTGGAAACAATGATTTCTCTGGCAATCTGAATTTGCCGTCAACGCTTATGCATATTGGCAGTAGCGCCTTTGCAAACAACTGGCGTTTGATGGGTGTTCTTGACATTCCCTATGGGGTTGAAAGTATTGGTGAGAGTGCATTCTCAAATTGCCGAATGCTCGAAGGCTTGGTGTTGCCAGAATCGTTGGAAACCATACGTAGAGGAGCATTCAAAAACTGCTACGGCGTCGGCTCTATAGTATGCAAGGGCACCATGCCGCCCTATGTGCAGAGCGGCGCCTTCGACGGCGTGGCAAAAGACAACTTCACGCTCGAAGTGCCCGAGTCTGCCGTTCAGCAGTATCAGGCAGCCGGCGGCTGGTGCGAGTTCAAGCGCATCGCAGCCCACCACGAGTTGGTATGCCGCCCGTCGGTGGCATGCGCGTTGAGCACCCAGCACAAGCAGACCCTGGTCGTCAACGCCGAGGGCGAGTGGGAAGTGGAGAGCAAGCCCGACTGGTGTGAGGTGTCGCCAGCCAACGGCAACAAGAAGACCGAAGTGACGCTCA
This sequence comes from Leyella stercorea, assembly GCF_019052365.1. GTDB lineage: Bacteria > Bacteroidota > Bacteroidia > Bacteroidales > Bacteroidaceae > Prevotella. The sequence goes on along the minus strand of NZ_JAHQUY010000048.1, from coordinate 18,623 downwards.
CCATCAAGAGCATGTCGAAGAACGCGAGCGACCGCGAGGGCAAGATAGTGTTCCGACTGAAGAACAAAGACTATACCCATGCGTGCACCGTCTCGCAGTACGGCTACGAGTACGGCGAGGACGAATGGATAACCCTGCAGAAAGCCACCAAGGGACGCAACGGCGGCATCAACATCGTGCTGCTCGGCGACGGCTACAACGCCAAGGACCTTGCCAGCGGCGACTATCTGAAGCACATACGCCAGGAAGTGGAATACTTCTTCGGCATTGAGCCGTACAAGACCTACCGCGAATACTTCAACGTGTACACCGCCATACCGCTGTCGACCGAGAGCGGAGTGGGCACGGTGAACACCATACGCTACAACCGCTTCGGCACAACCTTCACCGGTGGCGTCGGACTGAAGGCCAACTACGACGAACTGTTCAGTTATGCCCTCGGTGCGCCCACCGTAAACAAGGAAAACCTGAAGCAGGCCCTCATAATCGTCGTGCCCAACACCACCGACTACGGCGGCATCTGCCAGATGTGGCCCGACGGATCGGCTATAGCGTTCTGTCCGCTCAGCACATACGACTATCCGCTCGACACGCGTGGCGTGGTTCAGCACGAGGCAGGCGGTCACGGATTCGGCAAGCTCGGCGACGAGTACATCTACCACAACGCCTTCATCGACGCTTGCGGCTGCAGCTGCTGCGGACACGTGCTGGAGTTCAACAGTGCGAAGTCGCTCGGCTGGTACGACAACCTCTCGCTCACCGGCAAGATGCACAACGTAGGCTGGAGCCACCTCATCTTCGACGACCGCTACAGCGACATCGTCGACATCTACGAGGGCGGCTATATGCACAACCGCGGCGTGTTCCGCTCGGAGCAGAACTCATGCATGAACAACGACATACCCTACTATAGTACCATCAGTCGCGAGAGCATCGTGAAGCGCATCATGAGATACGCCGGCGAGACCTTCTCGTTCGAGGAGTTCGTCAGAAACGACAAGCGCGACGCCGGAACAGCGACACGCAGCATGGGCACAAGCTACACGCGCACCGCCCATACCTATCAGCATGCCCCGAAGATACACAAGGGCAGTCCGCTGCAGATGAAGAAGGTGAGAAGACATCGCTAAGAAAGTCGTCAGTAAGAAAATTCTAAAACGAAGATTTATGAACAACCATATAATAAGATGTGTCGCACTGGCGTTGGTAGTGCTCACGCTGGCGGCTTGCGGCGATGATCTGGAACCTGTTACGCCGCAAGACCCTAAGTCGACACCCATGACATTCGTCGTCGACTATCCAGGGCAGACCCGCGCTACAGCCACCGACTTCGAGCGCAACGACCGCATCGGTCTGTACGTAGCCGACGCGAAACAGCCGCTGGAGCTGGCAGGCAATCTGGTGAACAACGAGGCGCTCACCTTCGACGGCAACAAATGGGAAGCCGGTCGCACGCTGTATTGGGACGAGGGGACGTACAACGCCTACGCCTACTATCCGTACATGCAGAATGTGACGAGCGTAACCGACCAGCCGTTCAGCGTAAGCACTGACCAGAGCACCTCGAAGACCGCCACAGCCCTCGGCGGATACGAGGCGAGCGACCTTCTCTTCGCCACAACCAAGGACGTCAAGGCTTCTGATTCGCCCGTAAGACTCACCTTCAAGCACATCATGAGCAAACTGAAGATTCGCTTGATAAAGGGTGAGGACTTCGAGGGCGACATGCCCACCACCGCCAAGGTATACATCCACAACACCGTGCCCACAGCCACCATCGACCTTCAGGCAGGAGTGGCGACACGCTACGTTAAGGGCACACGCCAGACCATCGTTGCCCACCAGGACGGCGATACAAGCTATTCGGCGATAATCGTGCCGCAGCGCATCGACAACCGTCAGCCGCTCGTCGAGGTGGAGATGATGGGCGTGAGCTATCTCTTCGAGAGCAAGTTCCTTTTCAAGCCCGGTACGGAGCATCTTGTCAACCTCGTCATATCCGAAAATCCCGACAAGGTGAAGATAAACATTGGCGGCGAGAAGCAGAACTGGTAATAAAACGATTCGTATGAAGAAAACTACCGGCATATTGTCAGCCGTAGCGCTGGCGCTCCTCCTATGGGCAGTGGCTTTATGGCTGCTGCCCTTTGGTGGTTATAAGAAAAACATGAAGGAGACGCGCTACGGACTGAACGAAGGCATGGAGGTCGTGGAGCAGATTGTGGCATCGGGGCAGCGCCAGTACGTAGTGGAAGACGCCCAAGGCAACACGCTTTTCCGCATTCCTCTGCGCGGATGTATGATAGACACGCGCTTCCGTGGCGGCAGACTCCGCTTCCGCGAGATGGCTACAGGGCGCGAGGGATACGTAGACACTAACGGAATGGTGACATTCACGGCTGGTGCTGCGGCGCAAACAAAGGCTGTGGTGCCCGAAGACGAACTGACGAGGCAGAACATGGATATGGAGAATCGGTCTGTAGAGTCGGCAGGACCTTCCGACAGCAAGTCGCGCCGTGAGAGTAAAGGACACGCGGTGAAGCTCACGCAGGCCGACATACGCAAGATATCGCAGAGCAGTCCGTTCTACAAAGAGGCGGCGAAGATATTGAAGGGCAAGCTGACGGAGACCGATGCCTCGCGCCGCCGTCAGATACTCAACTACTGCGAGCATCTGCGCACGGCATACACCACGAAGGACATCGACTTCCTCAGACAGGTGTTCAGCGACGAGGCACTCATCATCGTTGGCAATGTGGTGAAGGAGTCGGCTACGACCGCCGGCATTGGGTCTGACTCGCGCGTTACTTACGCCCTGCACACCAAGCGCGACTATCTCGCGCGACTCGCCAAGGTGTTCGCCATCAACAAGACAGTCGACGTGAGGTTCTCCGACTTCCGCATCATGCGCCATCCTACGAAAGACGGCATCTACGGCGTTTCGCTGCGCCAACGCTACAGCAGCGACCGCTACTCGGACGACGGTTGGCTGTTTCTGCTGTGGGACTTCCGCAATCCTTCCATGCCGCTCATACACGTGCGAACGTGGCAGCCATCGGCAACCGTCGGCAGTTCGGAAGGAGTGATAGACATCTCCGACTTTAATCTTGAATAGACAAAGCAAGTCGGCTCTAATCTTAGCCGACTTTAATCCTGAATAAAAAGACATTGTATTATGCTAAACAATAGTTCTCGGACAATAAGTATAAGCCGGACGCTACGCAACGTGATGCTTTGTGTGGCGTATACCGTCGCTTTATGCTGCCTCTCGTTGCAGGACGCTAAGGCAGCTGTGCCGTTACTGTCTGCAGCGGAAACCGCAGATGCGCCAGCGCCTGCCGACAGCACGTTCTCTGTAGAGAGCTTCCGTCAGTTGCCCACCGATGTGAGCGCTTTCATCGACGCTGTGCGCGACCTTAACGACGAGGCATGCGCACTGCTGAAGGTGGTAGCCCCAGCCGACTTCGCTTTCTCTTCGCCGTTAGGCATCGTTGAGCGTCGCGACAAGGTAGGCGAGATATGGCTTTTCCTGCCTAAAGGCACAAAGAGCATAACGCTGAAACACCCGCAATGGGGAGTGCTGCGCGACTATGCGTTCGGTACAAAGCTGGAGAGTCGCATGACATACGAGATGCGTCTTCGCCTGCCGCAGGCAGCTGTCGTGGAGAAGCACGACACCGTTGTGTACACACAGGCTATTGTAGACACAGTTACCGTGGCGCCACCGCGTCGCATCGTGCCCTTGCATCTCTATACGTTGCTCACAGCCTCGATGCACACAGACGGTCCGTCGTGGGGAGCGATGATAGCCGTGATGAGTCGTCACGGTGGCTACGTTCATGCCAGCACCAATCTGCGCTCTGGCAAGAAGACCGTAGGAGCGTGCAACCGCGAGGGCTATAGAGACGGAGCTACTGTGAAGCCATACTATTCGGGTAGCACGCATACTTCAGAATATGCCGTCACAGCGGGCTTGATACATCGCATAAATGCCAACTTCAACGTCTTTGAGGGAGCCGGTTACGCCAAGCAAACTACCGCATGGCAACTCGCAAAAAGCGAAGGCGGAGGATGGTTGCGCAACGACGGACTCACACATAAAGGCGTGGCAGCGGAGATTGGCGTGCTCTTTACAAAGGGCAGACTCAGCGTGAGCGCCTCTACGCTTACAATCGGCGGCAACCAGTGGCAGGGATGTGTGGGTATTGGCATACGCATTGGAAAGAATAGTGTGATAACGAAACCCGCCAAGCGTTGAGAAAGTGTTTCTATATAATATATGTGAAAACAACTTGAGATATGAATCATAGCTTATATCATAATAATATGTTCAGTCGGTTCTATATCACTTTCGTGACAGTAGTGGCGCTCTTGTGTTCGTGCAGTAGCGACAAACCCGACAGTCTTGAGCCGCACTTGCAGACTCTGCCGGCTACGGATATAACCCGAACGGAAGCTACAATATCAGGACTGTGCCAAACGGACAATAGTGCGGATATGCCGCAGTTGTGGTTCCGCTATGGAGCCGACGAGAGTATGAGCGAACGTTCGGAAGCGCTTGAAGCTGCGGACGGCAGTGTGAGCATGCGCTTGCGTAATCTCACGGCAGGCACCACATATTATTATATGTTGCAAGGCGGTAACGGCACCGCCGTACTGTCGGGCGAGACTCTCAACTTCACAACACTACCGAATCTGCAGCCAACTATCGGCGACGTGAAGGTGTTGAGCAGCAGTCCGATGAGTGTAATCGTGGGCTATCGCATTGCTGACGACGGCGGCGACGAGATAGCCGAAAGCGGTTGCCGCGTGTCGCGTCAGGATGGAGCCGCGATGAGCGACGGTGAGAAGGAAACAACCATAATGCAGGCAGGCTCAGTGGGCGCTGACGGATTCTACCGCTTGCGCATAGGCAATCTGCATCCGAGCACGGCATACACAATATGCCCCTTCGCCAAGAACAGAAATGGCGAGGCTGTGGGCGAACCGCTTTCGTTTACAACTCCAACCGCTGTGGTTTTGGATGAGGCTGGCATGCTCTCGGTAGTCATAGGCGACGACATCTACAAATACACCACCATCTCTATAGCCGGACCGCTCAACGGCGACGACCTTCGCACCCTGCGCCACATGGCAGGACGCGGCATAGACGGTCGTGCTACAAACGGGCGACTTGCCGATATAGACATATCAGGAGCACGCATTGTCGCAGGAGGCGGTGTGTATGATGCTGCGCGCTATTCGGAAGACGACGTCGTAGGAGTGGGACTGTTTGCCGCGTGCAGCAATCTGAAGAATATAAAGTTGCCGATGGACGTGGTGAGGATAGAAAAAGACGCCTTCCTCAACTGTTCATCGCTGCGCAGCATAGTGATACCGGCTACTGTAAGCAGTATCGTTCCGTCGGCTGGATGCACATCGCTTGAAGAGATAAGCGTGTCGCGTGCCAACACATCATACACAAGTAGTGACGGCGTACTGCTGAGCGGCGACGCCAAGAGCATATTGTGGTTCCCGATGGGCAAGCGAGGCGACTACGCATTGCCAGCCACAGTGACAGCAGTTGGTCCGTATGCCTTCCGCGACTGTAGCATTGAGAAGTTCGTGTTTCCGGCAGGACTCACCCAAATAGGCGAATGTGCTTTCTATAACAGTAAGGTGAGGGAAGTAGCGCTGCCTTCCACACTGAAGATGTTGCCGACCGGCGTGTTCCAGAAATGTGCCGACCTAAAGACTGTGCGCCTTGGCGACGACGTCGAACTGCTGTCCGACTACGTGTTTGACGGCTGTCCGCTCACCGATTTGTACATAACAGCCCCACTTCCGCCGGTATGTGGCAGCAATACCTTCGCCACAACCGGCGCCGACTTCGTGAAGACCTGCCGACTGCATGTGCCGAAAGGCAGGAAGAAATACTATCGTGCGAATGCAAAATGGAATGTTTTTGATAATATCGTAGAAGAATGAACTCACCAGAAATAGAAGAACTCAAGCGTCTCGTAAAGGAGAAATACGAGGACACACTTGCTACGTCCACCGACTTCGAGGTGTTCTCGCTGATGCTTAAGAAGAAATACAATGCAACCGTGTCGACATCCACACTGAAGCGTCTTTACAACTATGTAGGCGACGAGCACACGCCACGCGTGGCTACGCTGAATGTGCTGGCGCGCTATATCGGTCATGCCGACTACACTAAGTTTGTGGCATGGCTGAAGACGAGTCCGTGCTACAACTCGTCGTTCTTTAACGCCAACCAACTCATGAGCAGCGACCTCAATCGCGGCGACGAGGTAGAGATAGGCTGGAGCCCCAACCGCATTGTGCGACTTGAATATCAGGGCGACAGCCGATATGCCGTGCTCGTGTCGCACAACAGCAAAATGCTGCCTGGCGACAGTTTCGTTACGGGTTGCTTCATTGCCGAGCAACCGCTGTATCTGCCGTTCCTTGAGCGCGCCGGCGAGCGCACACCGCCGTTCGTAGCGGGTCGCAACGGCGGACTTTCGATAGTTAGGGTTGTTAAAGAATCGTGCTGATGGACGACAAGGAGAAACGACCCACATCAGGATTCGTGGCAGGCTTTGGCAGTGAGTGCGGCTTCAGCGGCGCGCAGCACGACAGCGGCTTTTCGAACATTAGCGAAGTCTATGTCTCGAAGTCGGGCTTTTCGCGCTTGCTCTCTGCCGTGAGATACGGCAAGCGCTATATGCTGAAGTGCTTGAAGCCCGACTTCGCCTTCACGCCCGTATATCGCCAGGCGCTCATGAAGGAGTTTGAGATAGGCTTGCAGCTCGATCATCCCAACATCTGTCGCACCATAAGCATGGAGCCGGTAGAAGAACTTGGCGAGTGCATCGTCATGGAATATGTAGACGGCGAGAATCTTGAGACAGCCGTCACAAGCGGAACGTTTACTGAAGAGAAGGCGCGCAAGATTGCCGCCCAACTGCTTGACGCGATGGAGTATATGCACGCCAAGCAGACCGTTCATCGCGATATAAAGCCCTCGAACATCATGGTGACACATCGTGGAGGAGACGTTAAGCTCATCGACTTCGGACTTTCAGACAGCGAGACCTTCTGCGTGCTCAAGATTCCGGCTGGAACAATCGGCTATATGGCGCCAGAACAGTTGCTGCCCGGAGCCAAGAGCGACCCCAGCGCCGACATCTATTCGTTCGGCAAGGTGCTCGAGTTCATGGCTGAGGCTGCGCACAGCAAGAGTCTTGCGAGAGTAGGGCGCATGTGTGCCGCCGCCGACCGCGAGCATCGACCCTCCGACATCGCCCAGATAAGGCGCTTGCTGGCAGGCAAGAGCAAGTCGTTCGCCGTTGTGAACGCCGTGCTCGTTGCGCTGATAGTGTTGCTGCTTGTCGTTATCGGTGTGATGACCAACGCACGCCAAGACACACGCACAGAAACTGTTGCTACAGATTCGGTTGCAGCGGACGGCGTGAATAGAGTGGTGGACAGCAATCTTTGGTGATTATTGCGTTTGAAAGCGCAATAATCCTTCTTTCTTCAATAATATTCTGCCCGTAACTGCGTTATTAGTTATATGCAATGGACTGACCAAATACGTAGAGTGAAGATATTTCTTGTGCTCGCCGCGGTGATTATCGCCGTGGCGTCACTTGTCGTGTCGCATATCCTCATACGCGACCTCGCCAGGGAGGAGCACAACAAGATGGCGGTCTGGGCTGAGGCTATGCGCACGCTGAACAACGCCGACGAGAACACCGACATCAATCTGGTGCTAAAGGTGATAAATGGCAACAACACGATACCCGTCATCGTGCTCGACTCGAACGGCGACGTGCAGGCTTACCGCAACATCAATCTGAAAACATGCAACACGGCAGCCGACTCCGTGCGACGTGTGGAGCAACTCGGCAAGGAGATGCTCGCCGAGCGTCAGGTGATACGTATCGCGCTTAACGAAGACGCCGACAGCATATCACACTCCGACGAGTACATCAATGTCTGCTACGCCGACTCCGTCATGTTGCGCCGACTCGCCTCCTATCCTTATATACAGCTCGGCGTGGTGATGATATTCGTCGTCATAGCCATCTTCGCCCTGCTCACGTCGAAACGCGCCGAGCAGAACAAGGTGTGGGTAGGACTCTCGAAGGAGACGGCACACCAGCTCGGTACGCCGATATCGAGCCTCATGGCGTGGACCGAGATACTGAAAGAGACTCACCCCGACGACCCGCTCATACCCGAGATGGACAAGGACGTGAAGCGCCTGCAGCTCATCGCCGACCGCTTCTCGAAGATAGGATCGCTGCCCGAACCTGTGGAGACAAATCTGAAGGAGATAATGCAGCACGTGGTCGACTATATGGACCGCCGCACGTCGCGCAAGGTGCAGATGATATGCCGCTTCCCCGAGGAAGACGTCATAGTGCGCATCAACGCCTCGCTCTTCGAGTGGGTGATAGAAAACCTCTGCAAGAACGCCGTCGACGCCATGGAAGGCGCCGGCACCATTACGCTCACCATTTTGAAGGAAGGCGCACGCGCCGTAGTCGAGGTGGCAGACACCGGCAAAGGCATACGCAAGAAGGACATCGGCAACGTGTTCAAACCCGGATTCACCACGAAAAAACGCGGCTGGGGATTGGGCCTGTCGCTCGCCAAACGCATTGTAGAAGAGTATCATCACGGCAAAATCTACGTGAAAAAGTCGGAATTGGGCGTCGGAACTACCTTTAGAATAGAACTTTTCTGGTAATCAGTTGTGTAATTCGCAGAATATTCGTAACTTTGCACACCAAATGTGTAATTTAGAATCGCTTAAGATAGATTTAAAGGAGTTGAACGAGGGCCTCACAACGCTCCATTTCAACCTGGGCGACGCTTATTTCGAGTCGTTGGACGAGGACGAAATCAAGCGTGGCTCTGTCAGTGTGTCGTTAAACGTGCGCCGCACGGAGAACTATTTTGAGCTCGACTTCCACACCGCAGGCTCGGTCGTTATTCCGTGCGACCTCTGCCTCGACGATATGGACCAGGACGTAGAAAGCGACGACCGCCTTATCGTCAAGTTTGGAGAAGGATATTCCGAAGACGATGACCTCATCACCGTCGACGAGCGCGAAGGCGTACTCGACGTGGCATGGTTCATCTACGAATTTATAGCACTCAACATTCCCGCTAAGCACGTGCATACACCTGGAAAATGTAACGCGGCGATGATAAAGGTTCTCGAAGAACACTCAGCTACCCGAAGTAGTGGCGAGAATGAAGAGGCAGCGGTAGATCCGCGCTGGAATGGATTAGAAAAATTAAAAACAATAATTAAAGATTAAAGAAAATGGCACATCCTAAAAGAAGACAGTCAAAGACACGTACACTTAAGAGAAGAACTCATGATAAGGCAGTAGCTCCTACATTGGCAGTATGCCCGAACTGTGGCGCTTACTATGTATACCACACAGTTTGCCCTACTTGCGGTTACTATCGTGGTAAGGTGGCTATCGTTAAGGAAGTTGCTGAATAATTACAATGGGTAAGATACACGCAGTAATCACAGGCGTTGGCGGCTATGTGCCCGACTATGTCCTCAACAACGAGGAGCTGTCGCGCATGGTAGACACCAGCGACGAGTGGATTATGACCCGTGTCGGTATCAAGGAACGCCACATCCTCACAGAGGAAGGCCTCGGCACAAGCTACATGGCGCGCAAGGCAGCCAAGCAGCTTCTGAAGAAGACTGGCGTAGATCCTGACACAATCGATGCGCTCATTGTCACAACAACAACCCCCGACTACAAGTTCCCTTCAACAGCTTCTATCGTCCTTGGCAAACTCGGACTGAAGAACGCTTTCGCCTTCGACCTTGAGGCAGCATGCTGCGGATTCCTTTATTCGCTCGACGTTGCCGCTACCATGATCGAGAGCGGACGCTACAAGAAGATCATCGTTATCGGAGCCGACAAGATGTCGTCGCTCGTCGACTATACCGACCGCGCTACATGCGTGCTGTTCGGCGACGGAGCGGGCGCAGTGCTTGTTGAGGCTACCGAGGAGGAGAACGTAGGCGTGCAGAACTCATTCCTGCGCACCGACGGCATCGGCCTTCCGTTCCTTCACATGAAGGCGGGCGGTTCGGTATGTCCGCCGTCACACTTCACAGTGGACCACCGTCTGCACTACCTCTATCAGGAGGGACGCACCGTGTTCCGCTACGCCGTTACCGACATGGGCAACGACGTCGAGGAAGTGCTCAAGCGCAACGAGATGACTACAGAAGATGTCAACTGGGTTATCCCTCACGAGGCTAACCTCCGCATCATCGAGGCTGTTGCTAAGCGCATCAATCTTCCGCTCGAGAAGGTAGTTGTGAACATACAGCGTTATGGCAATACAAGTGCTGCCACAATTCCTTTGGCTTTGTGGGATCACGAGCGTCACTTGAAGAAGGGCGACAACATCATCTTCACCGCTTTCGGTGCAGGTTTCGTTCACGGCGCTTCTTACTACAAGTGGGGTTACGACGGCGCTACAGTTGCCGGTGCACAGTAAGCACACGTTTCATTTATACAAAAGAGCATATACGGCTTGCGATTCTTCAAGCCATATATGCTCTTTTTGCGTTTATGCCCCGTTAGACGGCTTCCTTAACCAATGTTAAAAACGACTATTCCGCATACACGCTATACATTATTTCGCTATATTTGCAACATGTAAAACCTAATCTACACCTTATGAAAAAGTCTGTTTTCATATTCTTGTGTATGCTGTGCAGCTCATTCATTTTCTGTACTGCACAACAATTGGACATGCAGCATAACATGTTCCGTAGCGGTGATGTCATAAAGAAGGTGCTGTGTACGTTGACGGAAGAGAGTACGGACTGTAAGGAAACAAAGCTATGGACAATTCATGGGAAGGATGACGATATGTCGGTTTTACAGAAATTCTACCAATCGAATGATTCTCTTCGCAATATATACTTCTCTGAACGGAATGCCTTAAACCATTTCTCTCTTGAGAATAATGTCTTGAAACTGTCAGTAAAGGAGGACAATCAAACATACATACGTTATGACCTGCAGGAGCCAATTCTCATGTTTCCTTTTTCTTATGGCGACCGTATCAGTGGAATGTTCCACGGCACTGGCACTTTCTGCGACAAGCTACGTGTGCGCTCATGTGGCAGCTATTCGCTTTGCGCAGACGAACTGGGATCTCTTGTTACGATTGATGGTGACACGCTGCATAACGTGATATGCCTGCATGCACTCCGCTATGAGAACGTGAGTTATTTTCCACGTGAGCAAGTGCCGTCCGACTACGGCGTTTTTACTGATGACAGCATACGGGCATGCATAAGTAGTGACACACTTGTATTGCAGGAAGACTTTTGCAGATGGTACGCACCGGGCTATCGCTACCCCGTAGCTGAGCGTTGCCGGTATTCATATAGCGGACAAGTCATAGCAGAATATTCGTTGTTCTGTCCTCTCGAAGAACAGGAGAACCTTGACCTTGACGAGGCAAACATTGAGATTCGCCAAAAGGTAAAGGACGGGACGTATGTGCCTTACAGAAACCCGTCAAATGTGAACAGCGACAATATTATGGACTATCATTGCAGCATGGATGACAGCGGCAGAAACATACATGTGGAGTTCACCGTCAACAGCCCTGCGTCGGTGTCGTTTGTCCTTTCCAATTCTGAGGGCATGGCATTCAGAACCTTCTCCGGCAACTACCAACCTGGAGAGAATCACTCCGTTGACATCAGTTGCGCCGGTTTGCCAAGAGGTCAGTACGTCCTTTATCTTAACGCTAACGGTAGCGTGTCGTCCGAGAAATTCAACATACAGTAGCCCTTGATGTTCAACACGTAATAAGAATATAAGGTATGAAAAAGGTTTTGCGTTATATTTGGTCTGTCAAACATATAATACTCGCAGTATTGTCTGTTATATTTGTGTCTGCGGCTGCGTATGCGCAGAACTCTGCCACCGACCTTATCAATGAGGGCACTCTGAAAGTGCCTTATACGCTTTCGGACGGCACAGTGCTGCCTTCGCCTGAAGCTGCTAAGATGCGCCGTTATGTAGACCACCCCGTAGCCCTCAACACAGGTGTGCTCTCAGTAAACATACCTCTTTACACCATGTCTGTCGGCAGCTACAGTCTGCCTGTAGCTCTTTCATACCATGCAGCAGGAATCAAGGCTGACGACGAACATTGCGAGACCGGTCTCGGATGGTCGCTGCTTGGAGGAGGATGCGTATCTCGCTCTGTGCTTGGCATTCCTGATGAGCAAGCCAAATCTTATATATCTCTAAATGAAACAGATCCCTCTTTCCTTACCGATATTCTACACAACAAAAAGGATGCGTGGTATGACCGATACAGCTATAGCTTTGCCGGTTATTCTGGCAGTTTTATCATAAAAAACAAAAGTATAATACAATTGCCTCAAACCGACCTTGTCATCTCGTTCTGTGGCAGCAATGATGAAGGTGTACACGATTTTTGTATTACTACGCCTGACGGTGACCGCTATTACTTCACGGAACGTGAGCATACGGACTACAGATACATAAAGCAAGTCTACGTGATACCCGAGAAAACGGATCCCTCTTATAAAGCGGTAACGGCATGGCACCTCAGCCATATGATAACCGCCAATAACACAGACACTGTCCGGTATGAGTATTCCAAAGAACCGTTCTCACGTTGCGATTTTCAGAAACCGGCAGACTACCGTAGCTTTTTCAAACCCTCCGTTGGAATTGCCACGGAGAGTGGAGGAGGCAACGGCAGTTATTGTATGTCGCCGTCCGTTCATAGCGAGTATCCTGATAAACGTATCATTTCAGCCATCTCTTCGCGTACTTGCCGCATAAAGTTCACTCATGCCAAGTTTTCCAACACAAGTTATCACACTATCAATGGCATGCATGTAATCTCTCCTAACGGTGAAGAAGTAAGAAATGTTTCGTTCAATTACACGTCTACCATTGACGGGCGTGTATTGCTCAGCGATATAACCGTAAAGGATGGAGACCGACTTGTAGACAAACAGGAGTTCTCTTATTTCAGTGGACAGGACTCAAATCATACAGACCTTTTCGGTTACAAAAACTACAAGCCCTCACATCCTGAAAGGACAAGTTTCAGCGTTCTTGATACGGACGGCAAAATCAGTATGCTACGTATTCCGTATTTTGAATCTGCTAAAGGCTACACTCTGGAAAAAATAACAGACGGCCTTGGAGCTACGACAACGTTCGAGTATGAGCAAAGCGTATGTGATTCTCTTCTCCTTCCCAACGACAAGAATGTCTCTGGCAATAATCAGAACGGAAACGGAAGCAACTCCAATACAGGCGGAAATACGGCAGGTGGCAACTTAACGTTTACAACCGACTGGATTGACGGTCCGGCTCCGGAAAAGCCTGTTGCAGAAGGCTTTAAATTTATACCGCTCACTAAAGATTCGGTATACTATAATGTCTCTATAGGTCTCCGTATAAAGTCGGTTACCGTATCCGACCCGATAACAAATCGCACACGTATACGTGAGTTCAGCTACAGTGATCCAGTATGCACTGTTCCGTTGAAAAAACTCGGACCTTCTTCGTTCATCTCCATTGGCGGCACCATCCTTTACGACCAATTTAAGTTAGTCGGCTACACATCCGGTGCTACGTTTGTCACTTCATGCCGTACCCCCGGTGCTCAACTTGAAAACGCCACCGTATACTATGGCTGTGTCACAGAGAAGACAAGCGGCACATCATTGGACAAGCCTGTATTGACAGAATACAGGTTTGACACATCCAATGTACAAAACACTTACAAGGGCAAATCTAACAATAGAAACAACGACATTACATCAAAACCAGAACGTTATTTAGGTTATCCCATCCATACTTCCAGTATGGGAAGCGATGCCCGTCTCTCTGCGGAACGTGTTTTCGGACCTCAACTCATTAACGGATATGTTCAGGAGTCATTCTGGGAGAAGGCCCCACTTGTCAGCAAGACGACTTATCGCTACACGGACAAAGGCTATGAGCCAATGGAACGCATAGAGAACCGTTACAGCACAGACGGTGGCACCCAAATAAATACCGGTCTGTATGTAGAGGGACTCACACGCAATGTGAAGGCAAACTTTCTACATGAGGTTTATGAAAGCAACGATGATTTCAACTATTTCACCGTTTCTGTCATCAGTGGCAGGTTGTTTAAGGATTCAACCATAGTTACAACTTTTAACGAAGATGGAACATCGCGTACCGTAACGGCAGCATACCGGTATGACGGACGCGATAAAACACATCGTCTTCATGGTGCTTCCTTAACTGACAGCCTTAAGGTTTCCGATTTGTATGTTCTGCAGTCCGTACGCTTGAGTTGCGGCAATTCGTCGGTGGAGCGAAACTGGTATCGTTCTGCCAATATAAATACAGAGTTCTACAAAGCAGTGAGCAGTAGGGGCATGCGGATGCTTCCGGTTTTAGAAAAGTTTATTTCTGATAATAAGGACACAATCCTTGTAAGGAACGACTATGCCGATTTCGGAACATACGGTGGCGTATGTCCTGTTCTCGCCCGCATCATGCACAAAGGAACGGAAGTGGCACGGCAGAATTTTCTCGGCTATGACCGTCGCGGCAATCTTCTCGCCACACGCATAAACAACGGCGTTCCTACATCATACGTCTGGGACACAGAGGCCTCATTGCCCGTTGCAGCTATTAAAGGCGGTATTGTGACTACACTACCTAAAACATCTGAGTCTGCGCTGTCTTCAGATTCTGTCCTCGTCACTCGTTACGCCTACAGACCTCTTGTGGGCTGTACCGCAATATCCTATCCCAATATGCGCACCGTCAGCTATGGTTATGACGGCGGCAGATTGTCAACGATATCAAACACAAACGGCAATTTGGTAAAATCATACGACTACGCCATATATGCCGAAGAACCACAAGAAGGCTGTAATTCGGTGACAGAGCATACCTATACGTCAGCAGGAAAAGGTACGTCCGTCACCACGTCAACATATTACGACTCTTTCGGATGTCCGGTAAACGTCGTTGCCAAAGGTGCTTCAACGGACAATCGCAATCTTGCAACCCTGACCGAATATGATGCGCTGGACCGTACCGTGAAGGAATGGCTGGCTGTTCCTTACAGTGCGGTGAACGGTCACATATCCCAATGCGACTTTCTCGGAAAGTCAGTATCAGAGTATGGTGACAGTCTTGCGTTCAAGGAGTCACAATACGAACTTTCACCGTCCGCCGAAGCTGTACGCGTCTGTCCGCCGGGTGTTGCGTTCAAGCGACCGTACACAACATCATTCTTAGGAAATAGACATTCGGGTGCTATGTATCGTTGTAAGCACTTTGTCCCGTCAAACGACTACACATTCCGCGCCCTTGGCAATTATGCCGACGGTGAGCTGGCTGTCGTAAAGACTGTGGATGCAGACAACCGTACCGTATTAACCTTTACGGACTGGAAAGGCAACAAAGTGCTTGAACGCCATATCATAGATGAAAAAAATGGCGTTATGGCTGACACTTATTATGTTTATGACGCTTTGGGCAAACTGCGTTTTGTGCTTCCACCAGCCCTGAACGGCATGACGAGAAACGTGGGAAATACTTGGAATATACACTCATGCGTGGCTCTCCGTCGGTATGCCTATTTCTACCGCTACGACAAACGCATGCTTCTTGTAGAAAAGAAACTCCCAGGTGCAGCCCCCGTGTACTACATCAATGACGTCACGGGAACCCCCGTGTTCAGTCAGGACGGCAATCTGCGCAATGTAAACAGATGGAAATACTCCATCCCCGACCGTTTCGGACGACCCGTTCTGGAAGGTCTGTGTGATGCCCCCGATGCAGCAGCTGTGAAGCAGATGTTCGTACATGTGTACAAAACAGACTTCGCCAATACCGCATCCTCAATCTGCGGCACGGGATATTGCCCCAACATAGCCCTTAAGACCCCGTCTTTATTGACAGCTATCTATTATGACGACTATCGGTTCTTGGCTCTACAGCAGTTTAAAGGCTTAAACCGTATGGGCAGCCGTAACGCCCGTGGTCTGAAGACAGGTACGATGACAGCTGTTCTTGAGCCGATTACATCTCAAGGTGATTCTGCAAACAATACCAAGACCACACCTTCAGAGATATGTTCTGTCGTTTCCTACGATAGTGAAGACCGCATAGCCTGTGTAGAGACTTCCAATATCTTAGGCGGAAAAGACCGCACCGTCACAGACTATACGTTCTCTGGTAAGCCGTCGTCTATGGCTATTACGCACACAGCATCTGGTAGGTCGACGACAGAAGAGAGCTATAGCTATACCTACGACGCCCTTGACCGCCCCCTGCAGACCCGTTATTCCATAAACAACGGCTGCAGCGTAACGCTTGCAGACAATCAGTATGACGAGCTCGGACGCTTGCAGACAGACCGTCGTAACGGCTCTGCGTCACTTGCCACTGAATACAGCTACAATATCCACGGTATGCCAACACGCATCAGCACTCCTCTGTACACAGAGAGTCTGTTCTATGAGCAGTCGCACAATGGCTCTACGCCACAATATGGCGGCAACATTTCAGCTATAGACTGGTCTGTAGCCGACGAGAGCGACACGTACGGCAAGCGTGGCTATACATTCAGTTATGACGGAATGTCGCGTCTGACGGCTGCCGGTTATCTCGAAAACGGCAAGCGCAACGACCATTTCTCCACCTCCTATAAGTATGACCTTATGGGAAACATCCTCTCGCTCCGTCGTGAAGGATTGCTCAACAGTGGCAACTACGGAACTATTGACGATCTTACCTACAGCTATAAAGGCAATCAGGTGGTGAAGATAGACGATGCTGCGGAAGAAAGCCCCAGCTACAAAGGTGCTATGCATTTCCGCGACTATGCCGACGAAGAAACGGAGTATACATACGATGCTAACGGCAATATGCTGACGGACAGCAATAAGGGAATCACAAGCATTGACTACAATGTGTTGGATTTGCCACAATGTATAAGCACAAAATCAAGGGCTTTATTTAAAGAAAACTCCAACGATACCATATACTATACATATTCGGCAGATGGAACAAAACTACGCTCCACATACAAGAAGGCAGAGTTTCGTGTATATCCGTATAATCCCAATGACTCTTCAACTTCCTTAAATATTAGTACAGTCGGTATGGCGAAGACGATAGCCAAACGTCTTAAGACCAAATACTTTTACTGTTCAAATCTCGTCTACGACAATGACAACATTTCCGCCATCCTCTTCGACGGCGGTTACGCAAGTGTGGATGACGACAATGGGATAGTAATGCATTTTTATGTGAAGGACCATCTTGGCAGCAACCGTCTGGTGGTGGATGGCAACGGCAACATCGAGGAGGTAAACCATTATTACCCCTTCGGCGCATTGATGGGCGACCGCTGTGGCGTGAGCCGAAACAAATACAAGTACACAGGCAAGGAACTTGATACTATGTACGGATGGAACATGCAGGATCATGAAGCAAGATGGTATGATCCGGTCGTGGGCAGGTGGATGGTTACAGACCCTTTGCAGGAAATATATCTTAATGTTAGCAGTTATAGCAACGTCTTAAATAATCCATTAAGGTTGATAGATCCTGATGGCAACCACGTTGAAGTTACATTAGATAAAGAAAATAAATATATTGTTACAGGAGGTGCGCTAGATGATGATAAGAATATTTATATTATAGAACATGGAAAGAGAACTGGAAATATTCTTGGAAAGTCTTTAACAAAATACTCTTTCTTTGGTAGTGATAATAAGGTCGTTGTTGGAGCCCAAATAGATATATCAGATAAAAGTGGGCAAATTTTCTTTGATAAAGACATCGTTAAAAGTAAAATAGATGTTATTTATTATATGGCCAATGCGACAGGAGGACAGAAATATGACTTTAAGACTATAGGCATTAAAAACAGAGGAAATCTGAACTGGACACAGTATTCATATCGAGGGATGCCATTCACAGATGAAAATGGTAATAAATTTATTGCATCGGCACGTGACATCGGTAACTATAGTGCTGGATATATGGCTGGTATCTCAGGACAGGGTTGGGAAGCTTCTCGTGCGGCATTTGATGCACTGGAATCTGTACAAAATGGCAGATTTTCTACAGAGGCTATGGTTTCTCAGGCCGCCGAGAAAGCAGGCTTTGATAGAGGGCACAAAAAATACTGGCAACAACAGTATGAAGTTCAAAGAATGTTACAAGAAGGACGAGTCCATACTTGGAATGTGATAAAAGGCTGGTTTAAATCGTTATTTGGAAGATAATAATAAACTTTATTCCTATTTAATAAAAGACATGTTTTTTCATCGAATAGATACTCATAAATATTTTCGAGGAGGAAAGGTACATAAAACTTTCCTTCTCGGATTCTGTATATTTGCATTTGTTTTGTTTAGGGTATTTTGGTATAGAACTTTTTATATTATCAATGAAGTAGAGCTCACTGTTTGGAAAACATATAAGGGATGCTATATAATACCTTATAAATATTGGGGAGTATTACCGCCAAAAGATAATTATCTTAGAATTTCC
>NZ_JAHQUY010000004.1 GCF_019052365.1 Leyella stercorea | reverse complement strand
AAAAAAGTTGGTAGTCTCATAAATATTTTGTACCTTTATAGGTGAAAATCAAACATTTACAAACATATTTAATATGACTACCGATTACAAAGTTACAGAATTATTTTGTATTATAGACGAGTTTTGCAAACATTTTGATGCTGAAAATGCAGGAAATTTGCTGGAAGACAATAGCGGAGTGAAGCGTAGACGGCGTGCAGCATCGTTGTCCGACAGTGAAATCATGACGATTCTGTTGTATTTCCATTTCGGTACATTCCGCAATTTCAAGCACTACTACCTGTTCTTTATTAAGGGTACGATGAAGTCTTATTTCCCGAAAGCTGTGTCGTACAACCGCTTTGTGGAGTTGGAAAGCCGCGTGTTCTTCCAGCTCATGTTCTTCCTTAATCTAGGGGCTTTCGGAAGATGTACTGGCATAACATTCGTTGATTCCACGATGATACCCGTATGCCATAATCTCAGAAGATATGCCAATAAGGTATTCAAGGGAATTGCCACTGACGGAAAAGGAACTATGGGTTGGTGTCATGGCTTTAAGCTCCACCTTGCGTGCAATGACAGAGGCGAGATAATAGCGTTTGTACTTACTGGTGCAAATGTCAGCGACAAGGACCCGAATGTGTTCAAGGTCCTTGCTAAACGTTTGTATGGCAAGCTGTTTGCTGACAAAGGCTATATTTCACAGAAGCTGTTTGACTTCCTCTTTGAGGATGGAATACAGCTGGTGACAGGGTTGCGCGTAAACATGAAAAACAAGCTGATGCCGTTCTATGACAGAATGATGCTACGCAAGAGATACATTATCGAAACCATTAACGACATGCTGAAGAATACGGCACAGATTGTACACTCGCGTCACAGATCTGTAAGCAACTTTATTATGAACCTTATTTCTGCCTTGGGAGCATATTGTTTCTTTGATAACAAGCCAAAGGCATTGCAAGGATACTGCATCGAAGACACGAAGCAACTTACATTGTTCTAAGGACAAAATAATCTCTTTCGATTCTTTATATATAGCTCATGTCTGATGGCATGAGAAGAGAACTCGTGTATCTGTCTTCACATGCAACTAATCGCTATTTTATCCCGAATTGGGGTAGATATTGCGTCCTGCAGATTATCTGTCAGCCTTTATTGTGCTCATACCGTGCAGCTTACAGCGATTCTGGAAGGATTGTTCGATTATCGGTAAAGCGAAATCATCCGTTCTCTCATGAGTATCTACTTATGTGGTGGCTCATGTATTGAGGATATCACTACTCATTTTATGAACCATCTCTCGCTTCATCCGACACTTCGCACTTGTAGCAATGACAATATCCTCAGAGCGATAAAAGAGCTGACGCAAGAAAACATTTCATACACATCAGATATGGGTAAGAACTACGATTTCAATACGGCTGACACTCTCAATACTTTACTGCTCAATTGTATGTTTGCATATGGCCAACTGAAAGAGGGGGAGATGTATGATGTTGATTTCGACCATCAATTCATAGAGACTGAGGAGTATGATGCAAAGCCTACATACAAGAAGTTCCTTGGTTATCGCCCTGGCGTGGCGGTTATTGGCAACTTGATTGTTGGCATAGAGAATAGCGATGGCAACACAAATGTTCGTTTCCATCAGAAGGACACGTTGAAGAGATTCTTTGAGAGATTTGAACAGAACGGGATCACTATCAATCGTTTCAGAGCTGATTGTGGATCATGTTCCGAGGAAATCGTAGAAGAAGTAGAGGAACACTGCAAATCCTTCCATATCCGCGCAAACCGCTGCAGTTCGCTCTACAATGACATCTTTGCTCTCAGAGGCTGGAAGACAGAGGAAATCAATGGCATTTTTGGATAACGCCTACAACTTATGGGTATGATACTGCGTATTGTCTCAAGTCGCATTGTGTGGTAAGGGGATATTGTAGGCAGAAGTGGGTGCTTCAGCCTCAATTTATCTGATAATTCAGTAATGAGAGAACGTGTACACGCAAGTAGGACGACGAAGGGCTTAGTTGCGGATTTGAGGAAAAAATCACACGCTGCTTTAGCAATACATATTCGCTGAGTAGTTACATCCACGACACTTTGTGTTAAAATACCATATAAGTAAGTAACTAATTATGTGTTTTTGTACGAAAAGCAGTATCTTTGCAGCGGAACAATACGTTATAACGAAATGAAATCACCAGAGCAGATAAACAAGATAGCAGCAGTTGTACTGTATATATTGCAGCACTTCAAGGACGGTGTGGATTATATCAAGCTGTTCAAAATCATGTATTTTGCGCAACGTGAGTATTTGGCTACCTATGGTTTGACCATTGCCGAGGACACGTTTAAGGCACGTCAGTTAGGTCCCGTTCCATCGCTCACTTACAAGGTGGTGAAGATGGTAGAGAACGGCGACGAGTCGGCAGACCTCAAAGGTTTTACATCTTCTATTCGCGTGGACGAAAACCAAAGGGTTTATGCCACGGCGACACCGGACATGGATTATATAGCCGATATGGAAAAAGAGGAACTGGACAAGACGATAGCCCAATACGGTGGTGTTGACTCAAAGCGGCTTTCGGAGTTGTCGCACGATGATGCCTACAATGCAGTGTGCGAGCGAATGAAAGACGATCCACAGAAAGACGTGCTTACACTCATTGACATTGCACGTGCAGGCGGTGCGTCGGACGCAATGGTAAACCACATTCGCAAGGTGCAGATTATCAAGGAGTCAATGGCATGTTGATTGACGATGCTAAAGGGGCATTGGCGGCACTCAAAGCCGAGATGCAGGAAGACAGGCGCATAAAGTCGGGCACTGACCTCAACGTGGGCGATATTGTTTATCAGGACATGGATAGAAACGACGGTTTGGTACTCAACAAGGGCTACGATGACAGGTTGAAGTTTTTTGTTATAGTCGGCAAGAACTCAAAGGGCGATGCCATAGGGCTTTGCCTGATAAATTCGGATTTGGATTTTTACAAGAACGTTCCGGCTATGCAACGCTTTCAGTACATTTTGAAAGCCGCCGACTACAAAGGTGTATTGAAGAAAGACAGCCGTTTGGATTGTGCGCAGCTTTTCCCGATGAAAGCAAGAAAGAGTGTGGCGGTGAAAGCCGAGCGTGTCGGACACCTCACAGCAGATGACGAAGCAAAGGTTTTGCCGCTTGTTGCCTCATGCGGATTTATTGACGCACACATGAAAAAGGTTTACAGAATAGGGCATAAATAAAGATTTTCAACATTATTGGAATGGATGTTTAAACCCTTAATTCCGCAACACTATTATAAAACAAACTTTTTAAGTACCTGAGCAACAAAAAGTTGCCCAGGATTTTGCAATGTCGAAGAATTCACTCATCTTAGTGTTGCAAAAATAAACCCAAATCGGTCATTAGGATTTCTCTTTGCCGTACGACACAGAGAAATCCTAATGACCGATTTGGAATAAATGGCGCAAACCCGATAGACAAATACATAGCATTGCATCAGAAAAGACCATAACGCCGATAAACTTTTTGCTTACTATTCGCAGATTATCACATGGATTAAAAATACCTTCACCAAGTATCGCAAGGAGATGAAAGAATTGGATTGGGGCGAGATGTTCGACAGTTTCGGTAGCAAGGAGTTCAACCCTAATGCCCTTGAGAAAAAATTAGCCAACCAATGGAAGATGACGAGATAATGAAGAAATCGGGCATCTACCGCTATGTGTTAAGCAAAGACTTGCGCGACCTCTCCTTCCGCACATTCGACAAAAAACAAAAGCGTGAGGCATACGAACGTCAAAAAGGCATTTGCCCTTATTGCCACAAACACTTCGAACTCGAAGAAATGGAAGCCGACCACATTAAGCCGTGGAGCAAAGGTGGAACAACCATTGCAGACAACTGCCAAATGCTTTGCCGTGATTGCAACAGGACGAAAGGAAACAAATACTAAGTATTCTCAATGATTGCTGTCCGGTAAAATTTAAGCCAAAGCCACTTCCCCACTGCACACTGCTGCGGAGGCCAGAGACCTCCGCTACTGGTAGACGTATAGTTAGGGATGACAGATAAGGCTGGTAGAGTTCTCGTTCTGCGGATCATCTGCCAGCCTTTATCGTGCTCATAATCTGAGGATTGCGGCGATGCTGACAGATATGGTAGATATTTTTCGCTAACAATGATTTTATCAGTCATCATATACATCAGAAACTGAAAAAGCCGCTGACTGTTGTCAGCGGCTTTTTTGTAAGTATAAACATAAGGATTGATTATCCGAAGTTGTCGTACATGATGCTCTCCGGGTCTACGCCGAGCGAGTCGAGGTAGTCGGTAACGGTCTTGATGAGCATTGGAGGTCCGCAGAGGTAGTACTCGCAATCCTCCGGTGCCTCGTGATCCTTCAAGTAGGTGTCGCGGATGCAGTTTACAGCGAAGCCCTCGTAGTACTTCACGCCCTGAGCATCTGCAACGGGGTCCTTGCGGTCGAGCGAGAGGTGGAAGTGGAAATTCGGGAACTCCTTCTCCAACTCCCAGAAGTCCTCAAGGAAGAACGCCTCGCCGAGAGCGCGTGCGCCGTAGAAGAAGTGGAGCTCGCGGTCGGTAGTGTGCAGCGTCTTTGTCATGTGCATAATCTGAGCGCGCAGCGGAGCCATACCTGCACCACCACCAATCCAGATCATCTCCTTGCCTGAAGTAAAGTTCGGGTGGAAGTCGCCGTAAGGACCTGACATCATCACCTTGTCGCCCGGCTTCAGTGAGAAGATGTACGACGAAGCGATACCGGTCGGTACGTTCTGGAAGCCCACCTGCGGACGTGGCAGGAACGGAGTTGTGGCGATACGCACGGTAAGCGTGATGATGTCGCCCTCGTCCGGATAGTTTGCCATTGAGTAAGCACGCACTGTAGGCTCCGGGTTGTGAGCCTTGAGCGAGAAGATGTTGAACTTCTCCCATGCGCCGATATACTCCTTGCCGATAAGATCCTTGTCGAAGTCCTTGTCGTAGTCGATGCAGTCGTATGCCGGAATCTTGATCTGTGCGTAAGAACCAGGAACGAAGTCCATGTGTTCGCCCGGAGGCAGAGCCACCTTGAACTCCTTGATGAATGAAGAAACGTTCTTGTTCGAGATAACCTCGCACTCCCATTCCTTAACACCCATAACCGAATCGGGCACCTTGATCTTCATGTCCGACTTCACCTTGCACTGGCATCCCAGACGCCAGTTGTCCTTTATCTGCTTGCGTGTGAAGTGGGGCTTCTCCGAGTCGAGAATCTCGCCGCCACCCTCAAGCACCTGCACCTTACACTGTCCGCAGCTTGCCTTACCGCCGCATGCAGAAGGCAGGAAGATGCCGTTCTCGTTGAGCGTAGTCATCAACGAAGAGCCCTGCGGCACGTTGATGGTCTTGTCGCCGTTGATTTCGATGTTGACATTGCCGCTCGGGCTGAGGAACTTCTTAGCCACGAGAAGGATGACAACCAAGAGGAGTATCACGATAAGGAACACTCCGATACTTGCAAATATAAATGATGTATTCATAGTGTTGAGTCCTCCTTATTATATTTTAAGACCAGAGAAGCACATCATAGCCATAGCCATGAGGCCTACAGTGATGAACGTGATGCCGAGGCCCTGCAGAGGCTTTGGCACGTCGCTGTACTGGAGCTTCTCGCGGATAGCACCCATTGAAACGATGGCGAGTGTCCAACCGATACCGCTACCCAAAGCGTAAACAACAGCGTCGACTACGTTGCCGATGTACTGTGTGTTAGACGGGTCGAGGTTGATGCGCTGCTGCATGAAGAGCGAAGCACCCATGATGGCGCAGTTAACGGCGATAAGCGGAAGGAAGATACCCAGAGCTGCGTAGAGCGACGGCGAGTATCTCTCGACAATCATCTCCACCAGCTGCACGATACCTGCGATGACAGCGATGAAGAGGATGAAACTCAAGTAGGAAAGGTCTACACCCTCAACCAAGCAGTCCGGGCCGAGCACCTTTGTCTGCAACAGATAGTCGACAGGCACGGTAACGAGCAACACGAACGTAACGGCAAGACCCAGTCCCAATGATGTCTTCACGTTCTTCGACACGGCAAGGAACGAGCACATGCCGAGGAAGAAGGCGAATATCATGTTGTCCACGAAGATGGACCGGAAGAAAAGACTTATTAAATGTTCCATTGTTTAATTATTTTCCTTGTAAAAATAAGCTCTGTGAACCCATATCACGCAACCGAGCAGGATGAGCGCCATTGCCGGCATTGTCATCATACCGTTGTTGATGTAGCCTGCGTCGTAAACGCACTGCGGGATAATCTGGAAGCCGAGGAGCGTGCCACGACCGAGAAGTTCGCGCAGACCGCCTACTACAACGAGGATGTAGGCATAGCCCAGACCGTTGCCCACACCGTCGAGGAACGACGGCCAAGGCTTGTTCTGCATAGCGAACGCCTCAAGACGACCCATGAGGATACAGTTGGTGATGATAAGACCTACGTATACCGAGAGCTCTACGCTCACGTCGTAGACGAAAGCCTTCAGCACCTGGCTTACGATGGTAACAAGAGCTGCAACCACTACCAACTGCACGATGATACGGATGCGGTTAGGGATTGTGTTGCGGATGATTGAGATAATCACGTTTGCGAAGGCTGTAATCACCGTTACGGCAAGACCCATCACGATAGCCGGCTTGAGCTGCGATGTAACAGCGAGCGCCGAGCAGATGCCGAGCACCTGAACGAGGATAGGGTTGTCGAGGTTCAGAGGATTGGTGAAAGCTGCCTTATTCTCTTTTGAAAACAAACTCATAATCTTATTTCTCCTCCTTATTTAGATGTTAAGAATTTTGTGTACTCGCCGAGGCAGTTCTTGAGCATGTCGCTCACGCCGTTACATGTGAGTGTAGCGCCGGTTACGGCGTCGCACTGTGTAGACGGGTCTGTCACCTCGTTCTTCTTCACTACAGAGAGAGCCACGCCGTCCTTGCCTTCAGCGAAGACGTGCTTGCCCTTGAACTGGTTCTGCCAAGCGCGCGAGTCCTTGATTTCTGCGCCAAGACCTGCTGTCTCGCCTTCGTGGTTGAAGTAGGCGCCGTAGACTGTCTGCTTGTCGGCGTTGAGCGCGATGTAGCCGTTGATGCCGCCCCAAAGACCCATACCGTAAACCGGGATGACATACTTTGTCTCACCTTCTACGTT
The DNA here is from genome assembly GCF_019052365.1 of Leyella stercorea. Lineage (GTDB taxonomy): Bacteria > Bacteroidota > Bacteroidia > Bacteroidales > Bacteroidaceae > Prevotella. The sequence continues at coordinate 67,062 of NZ_JAHQUY010000004.1, read as the reverse complement.
GCATACGTAGAGCGCGAGCTTGCCTTCCTTCATAGAAGCGCTGTTGCAGAGGAAGCCAGCCTTTGTGCCGCCCTGCTCGCCCTTCTCCACTTCCTCGCCGTTGCGGTCGATAATCTTGTCGGCTGTCACCACCTTATTATATATATTGGTGGCTTCAGCACCGTCGATGTCGCGGATGTTGAGCGCAGCGAGAATCTGCTTCTTCTTGTCGAGAGCCACGTTCTCGTCCTGCTGCGGCTTGAGCGATGAAGACACGAACGCCAGCAAGAATGCCACGATAACGACGATAACTACAGAATATAATATTGTATAAGAATTCGAACTGGTGTTGAATCCTTTCTTCTTTGTTTCTTCCATATTCCGAGTGTGTTATTTGTTGGTTAAACGTTTCATTCGCTTAGAGATGTTCTTCTGCACTACACAGTAGTCGATGAGCGGAGCGAACATATTCATGAAGAGGATGGCGAGCATCATGCCTTCTGGGTAACCCGGGTTCATTACGCGTACGATAACGGCAACGATGCCGATGATAGCGCCGTACCAGTACTGTCCGCACTGTGTGCGAGCCGATGTAACGGGGTCGGTAGCCATGAAGACTGCACCGAAGCAGAAGCCGCCGAGCACGATGTGCTCGTACCAAGCGATAGGAGTCATGCCGAGAGCCTCGAAGATGTATGCTGTGGCAGCACCGCCTACGAACACGCTGAGCATTGTACGCCAAGAAGCGATGCCGGTCCAGAGCAGGATTACGGCGCCGATAGAGATGGCGATGACGCTTGTTTCACCGATTGAGCCGGGGATGAAGCCGAACACCATGTCTGCGAGGCTTGCGTTTGAAGCCACGCCCTGTGCTATCTCGCCGAGCGGAGTTGCGCAGGTGAAGGTGTCGGGCAGTGTGTTGCCCAAGCCGAAGATTGTGTCGTTAGCCACCCAAACAGCGTCGCCCGACATCTTCGTAGGATAAGAGAAGAAGAGGAACGCGCGTGTGATGAGCGCTACGTTGAAGATGTTCATACCTGTTCCGCCGAAGATCTCCTTACCGATTACAACGGCGAAAGCCACTGCGATGGCGAGCGCCCAGAGCGGACAGCCAACGGGGATGATGAGCGGAATGATGATGCCCGACACGAGGAAGCCCTCCTGAATCTCCTCGCCTTTCCACTGTGCCCATGCGAACTCGATGCCGAGGCCCACAACGTAGCTGACGATGATTTTCGGGAGCACCTGCAATGCTCCGTAGAGGAACATTGAGAAGAAGGAAGCGTCGGCGAGAGCGCCTGCTGCCTTATAGTTCTGGAATCCTACATTGTACATACCGAACAGCAGAGCCGGGAGCAACGCGATGACAACGAAGCTCATGATACGCTTCGAGTCGATGGCGTCGTGGATGTTTACGCCGGTCTTCGATGTCTGGTTGGGTACAAACAGGAAAGTCTCGAAGCCGTCGAACAAGCTGCGGAAAGCATGGAGCTTTCCTTCGGGCTCGAAGTTCGGCTTGACGTTATTAAGATATTTTCTCAGAAAATTCATACTTTTCTCTTTGTAATTAAATTAAACTTATGCGTTCTCCTTGCGAAGCATGTCGAGACCCTGGCGCACGATGTGCTGCAGTTCGAGCTTCGAAGAGTCAACAAATTCGGCGAGGGCGAAGTCCTCCGGTGCCACCTCGTAGATGCCGAGCTGCTCCATGCGGTCGATGTCGCCTGCGATGATAGCCTTGATGAGGTATTCGCCGTAGATGTCCATCGGGAGCACCTTGTCGTACTCGCCGCTCATAATCATGTGGCGCTCGCCACCCTTGACGCGTGCGTCGAGGTTGTACTCCTTCTTCTTGCCGAAGAGCCAAGAGAAGTAGCTGCGATTGACAGAGAAGTCGTTGGTGCGCGGAAGAATCCAGCCCAACATCTCGTCTACGTCGTCGCCCTCGGGGATGGCTGTAATCTCTGATGTGTGTCCGCCTACGAAGTCGGCTGCTGTGCACTTGCGTCCGGTGAGCGGGTTGCCGTTGATGAGGCGTACATGCTCGGTCTTTGCGAGCTTGCCCTCAACGAGCGTAGAGATAGGCTGACCAACGAGTGCTTCGGTGTAAGCCGGAGCTGTGATCTCGCTGCCTGCTACTGCCACGAGGCGGCGCAGGTCTACCTTACCGGTGTTGAACAGACGACCGAAGAAGATAACGGCTGTGGGGTCTACAGTCCAAACCACCTCGCCCTTGTTCACGGGAGCGATGTTGTTCACCTGCACGCCTACGTTGCCTGCCGGGCAAGCACCGTCGAACACTGTCACCTCTACGTCCTTAGCCCCTGTGAGAGCAGCGCTTGTCTGCTGTGCGCCGATGCCGAGATAGGTCTTGGCCACCTTTGCGAGAGCCGACAGACCGGTCTGGAAATCGCGCTCGTTGCCCTCGAGTTCGTACTCGAAGTCGCCGGCAAGCGGCATGTCGCGCAATGCGCTCACGAAGATGGCGCGCGGCTTCTGGTCGGGAGTGGTCGACACAGCGTAGGGAAGCTGGTTGATGTAGCCGAACAAGCCGGCCTCAAGCAGAGCCTTCACTACGGCGTCGCCGTCGAGCGAAGCCACTTGTTTCTGACCGAAGTCTACATACTGCTGCTCTTTGTCAGCGTCTACAACCACGCGCAATACCTTGCGGCGGTCGCCTCTGACTACTGCCGACACTACTCCGCTCACTGGTGAGGCGAACTTCACGTCTGTCTGCTTCTTGTTGACAAACAGCGCGTCGCCGACTTTCACCTTGTCGCCCTCGCGAACGACAACCTTAGGAGTCATGCCTACAAAGTCGTCAGGTACAAGAGCGTACTGAGCACACTTGCCCGAAGAGAACTTCTGCCGTGCAGCCTTTCCCTTGAGGTTAATGTTCAAGCCCTTGCGTAACTTAATTACATTTGCCATAAAATATTTATAGATTATAAGAATATTCCACGTTGTTTAACGCCGCCGATAGGTCAGATTCGACGACGCACGGAATTTTCCTACAAAATTAACAAAAATAAGCGGATTCAGAAAACAAATGTACTCTTTTATTTTCACTCGCAATTAGTTTTTGAACGGCAAGGCTTTAAAAGTCACAAATATGCTATATAGAGTTTGCAAATACAGCGATTTGCGAGGTGAAGCCTGTGACAGACCATACGCCGCTTGACTACAAAGCGTATAACCTCTAAGCTTAAGTCATCGTTCTCCGTACGCCGCCCGATCGGATTCCGTTCGCCGTCCGATCAGATTCCGTACGCCGCCCGATCGGATTCCGTTCGCCGTCCGATCAGATTCCGTTCGCCGTCCGATCGGATTCCGTTCGGAGCACGATGATATAAAATAGAGACGTAATAGGGTTTTTCAGCGCTTTTATTTGCCATTGTCAATGATTTTACGTAATTTTGTAACCTATTCAACAACGACAAACTATAGATTCCGCACGTGTTCAAACGCACTATCAAGATAATAGTATGGGCCATCGCCGGCCTGTATCTCGCAATTGTAACCCTTTTGCACATTCCCTTCATACAGAACGCTATCGGGGAGTGTGTAAGTGGCGTATTGTCTGAAAAGTTGGGCACGAAGGTGAGCGTCGGACGTGTCGACCTCGGTTTCATCAACCGCATCATCATCGACGACTCGCAGATGCTCGACCAGCAGAAGAAGCAGATGCTCAACGTGTCGCGCATCTCGGTGAAGATAAACCTGTTGGCACTTGCCAACGGACAAATAGAGATTACATCCGCACAATTCTTCGGCCTCAACGCCAATCTCTACAAGGCTACGCCCGAGGCGAAGCCCAACTTCCAGTTTGTGATAGACTCGCTCGCCTCTAAGGACACCACGAAGCAGCAGACGCCTATCAACCTGCAAATCAACTCGCTCATTATCCGCAACAGTTCGGTGCGCTACCGTGTGCTTTCGCGTGCTTCCGAACCGCAGCGCTTCTCGCCCGACGACATCGAGGCACGCAACATCAGCGCCCATTTCATAGTGAACCGCATCACAAACGACTCGCTTAACGTGAAGGTGAAACGCCTCTCGCTGAACGAGCGCTGTGGTTTCGCGCTGCGCCGTCTTGCGCTCAACGCCGTGGTAAGCCGCAGCGGGGCGAAGATAGAGAAGTTTCGTCTGGAGCTGCCGGAGTCGGTGGTGGAGAGCAAGCGCATCGTGGCTACGTACAGCATGAATGGCGACAAGCCCGACATGCAGTCGCTGCGCTTCGAAGGCAGTCTGAACGCGCCGCGCATAACGCCGAGCGACGTAGCCTGTTTCGTGCCAAAACTGCGCAATCTCGACATGCCTCTTGCACTCAGCATCGACTTCAACGGCACGGGCAGCCGCCTGAACGTGAACGACTTGAGCATCTCTACCGCCGACCGCGGCTTCGTGCTCAAAGCCAACGCTCATGTTCTACACAACCGCCACACCACCTGGCGAGCTGAGGTGAGCAAGCTGTTCGCTTCGGGCGACGCCATCAGCAAAGTATACAAGTTGGCTACCAACAACGAGTTGCCTGCCATCGTGCACAATCTCGGCGACGTCTCGCTCACCGCCAAAGCCGACGGCACCGACGCTGACCTGTCGCTGAACGCCGTGGTGGGTTGTGCTCCGGGCAGCGTGAAGCTGTCGGCTTCAAAGCAGCAGAAAGCGCTGCATGCCCACGTAGAGACACGCAACTTTGCGCTCGACAAGCTGCTCGGCACCGACAAGACCGGTGTCGTGTCGCTCTCTGTAGACGCTAAGGGCAGTTCGAAGGACAACGTCAGCGCAAGCGGCAGCATCTACGACATCTGCTACAACGGATACACCTACCGCAACATCGACCTTAAGGCCGACTATATTAATAAGGTGCTCAGCGGAAGCATGGCTATCGACGACCCTAACGTGCGCGCCACCGTCGAAGGTCTGTTCGAGCCCAACCAACGTGCGCCACATCTGCGCGTGAACGCCGATGTGCAGACATTCGTGCCGGCTGCGCTGAAGCTCACCAACAAGTGGAACAACGCACAGTTCTCGGTTTCTACGGTGTGCGACATCAAGGGCAGCAACCTCAACAACGCAGAGGGACAGGTGGACATCTCGAACTTCACGATGCAGAACGCCGACTCCTGCTACTCTATCCGCAACATCAATGTCGTGACAGGATTCGACGACGGCAACCACTTCCTCAACCTCAAGAGCGACTTCGGCACCATAGACCTGAACGGACACTTCAGCTACAACTCTATCGCAAGAAGCGTGCTCAACCTCATTGCCGACAAGCTGCCTACCATCCCCGGACTCGAAAAGAAGCCGCAGACAGAGCACAACGACTTCACCGTCAACGCTTACATACACAACACCGAATGGCTGCAGAAGCTGCTCGGCGTGCCTCTTGAGATACACCGCCCGCTCAGCTTGAGCGGCGAGCTCGACGACAAGCAGAACAGCATCGACCTGTGGTGTGACGTGCCTTCGTTCACGTACAACGGCACCAACTATCGCGACGCATACGTCAACGTCGAGTCGCCGGGCGACACGCTGAAGGCAGACATACGCATAAAGAAAATATCGCAAAAGGGCAAGGCGCTTGCGCTGAAACTGCGTGCCGGAGCGTTCGACAACCATCTGAACACCACGATGGAGTTCAAGAACGACGCCCGCCGCTCTATGCGTGGCGTGCTCAACGCCAGCACCGTCTTCGCCAAGAATGAGAAGGGCGAATCGACAGCGTACGTAGACATTCTTGAGTCGCGCACTACAGTCGGCGACACTACGTGGCACATCCATCCGGCACGCGTCACCTACTACAAGAACCATCTTAATATAGACGGATTCAAGGTGAGTCACGGCAACCAGGCTATCGGCGTCGACGGCACGGCAACCAACAGCGTGGACGACTCGCTGACCGTGAAGCTGAAGAACGTGGATGTGAACTACGTGCTCGACCTCATCAACTTCCACTCCGTAGAGTTCTACGGCATGGCGTCGGGCAAGGCTTATCTGGCGGGCGTGTTCGGCAAGGCGCCGCTCATCAACTCCGACCTGCAGATAGACCACTTCAAGTTTGAGGGCGGACGCATGGGCACACTCTTCGCCAACATCGGATACAACTCGGAGGAAGGACGCATAGAGTTCGACGCCGTAGCTAAGGACGAGGGCGACCGACGCACCATAATCGACGGCTATGTGTCGCCACGCAACAGCTATATCGACCTCGGCATCAAGGCTGAGGGCACAAGAGCAGAGTTCCTGAGCGGATTCTGCGACAGCTTCATGGACAATATCAACGCAAACATCAACGGAAAGCTGAACGTGGTGGGTGCGTTCAAGAACATAAACCTCATCGGAAAGGCAAAGGTGGACGGCAGCGTGCGCCTCACAGCGCTCAACACCACGTATGCCCTGCGTGGCGACTCGGTGTACTTCCTGCCCGACGAGATACGCTTCTGCAACGACACAATCTACGACCGACACAACAATATCGGTATCATGACTGGCGGACTGCATCACCACAACTTCTCCAACTGGACGTACGACATCAACGTCGAGGCGCAAAATCTGCTCTCGTACGACACGCACTCGTTCGACGGCGAGAGCTTCTACGGCACAGCCTACACCACCGGCACATGCAAGATACGCGGAGGAAGCGGCGAGGTGACCATCGACGTCAACGCTACGCCCGAACGCAACAGCATCCTGGTGTACAACGCCGCAGACAACGGAGCGCTGTCGTCGCAGGACTACATACAATGGCGCACTAACGAGGTGAAAGACTCTGTGGATGTGGACGATGACGAGAACAAGAACAATCTTGTTGATATCGGCACAAACATAAAGCTCAACCTCCTCATCAACTGCACGCCGAACGCTACGCTGAAGATTCTCATGGACGAGAAAACGGGCGACTACATACAGCTCAACGGCGAGGGCGTGCTGCGCGCTACGTACTTCAACAAGGGCACCTTCGACCTCTATGGCAACTACTATGTAGACCATGGCATGTACAAGCTCACTATCCAGAACATCATAAAGAAGGACTTTGAGTTCCTAAGCGGCGGTTCGATTGCATTCGGAGGCGACCCGTACAACGCTACGCTCGACCTGAGCGCGCTTTATGTGCTGAACAGCGTGAGCCTTGCCGACCTTAACATCGGCAACTCGTTCTCTAACAACAACGTACGCGTCAACTGTCTTATGAACATAACAGGCACGCCAGAGAGTCCGAAGGTTTCGTTCAGTCTCGACATGCCTACGCTGTCTAACGACGCGAAGCAGATGGTATACAGTCTGCTCAACGCCGAGGAGGAAACCAACCAGCAGGTGCTCTACCTGCTCGCCGTGGGACGTTTCTACGCACAGAACGACAATAACAACGGAGCTTCTACGCAGCAGTTCAGCCAGACATCACTCGCCATGCAGAGCTTCCTCAGCGGAACCATCAGCCAGCAGATAAACAGTCTGCTGAGCAGCGTCATAAACAACAGCAACTGGAACTTCGGTGCGAACATATCTACGGGCAACGAGGGCTTCTACAACGCCGAGTACGAAGGCATACTCTCGGGAAAACTGCTCAACAACCGCCTGCTCCTGAACGGACAGTTCGGCTATCGCGACAACCCGAACACAACCAACAACTTCATCGGCGACTTCGACATGAAGTATCTGTTGTTCCCGAACGGCAGCCTCGCCATCAATGTCTACAACAAGACAAACGACCGATACTTCACTCGCAACAGCCTCAACACGCAGGGATTGGGCCTCATCATGAAGACCGACTTCACACGTATGTCGGACCTGTTCTTCTGGAAGCGCAGCAAGAAGGCTAAAGAAAAGAAGAAATAGAAGGCTTCTACAAAAGCTTTATAATAGAAACTACTACAACCTAACAACATCTATGATTCGATTTCTCTGCATATACATCCTTCTGATTCTTGGTATGCCATGCCTTGCGCAGCAAACCAAGGAGAGTAAGCTGCAAACCACAGACTACTCATCCAAAGTTTGGACACCGCTTTTCGAACAATTATGCGACTACGACGACATCGAAGAGCGTGGCATAGAGGATATGTTCGAGCAGCTTTGCGAACTGGAGGATGCGCCCATCGATCTAAACACAGCTACCGAAGAAGACTTGCAGCGACTCTTCTTCCTGTCGGCTAAACAGCGCGAAGACCTTACCGAATATCTCGACCGCTACCGTCCGCTGCGCTCTATGGGCGAACTGGCACTTGTAGAATCGCTCGATCCGCTTCGCAAAGAGCTGATAGAGAGTTTCTGCTACATTAGTGAGGCTACGGAGAAGCGCCAGTTTCCCACGCTGAAACAGATAGCGAAGCACGGCAAGAACGAACTTGTGGCGGCTATGCAGGTGCCGCTATACGAGCGCGAAGGCGACCGCAACGGATATCTCGGCTATAAATACAAGCACTGGTTCAGATACAGCTTCAAGTATGGCGACTACGTGAAGGCAGGACTAACCGGAGCTCAGGACGCCGGCGAACCGTTCTTCTCCAACTGCAACAGATGGGGCTACGACCATTATGCCTACTATGTACTGGTGAGAAAACTCGGCAGGTTCAAGTCGATAGCGCTCGGACAATACAAGCTGCGACTCGGTCTCGGACTGGCTATGAACACAGGCTTCACGCTCGGAAAGACCGCCGTAGCAACCATGTCGATACCTACGAACGCCATTGCCGCCAACTCATCACGATCGGAAGCCTACTATCTGCAAGGAGCGGCTGCGACGGTAGGCATAACGAAGCATCTTGACGCCACGGCGTTCGTGTCGTACCGCAAGACGGACGCCACGCTCAACGACGACGGAACGGTGAAAACATTGCTGCGCACCGGCTACCACCGCACACAGAGCGAGATAGAGCGCCGCCACAACACCTCACAACTCACCACAGGCGGCAACATCAACTGGCAGGCACACGGCATACGCATCGGAGCAACAGCCTTCTACACCACATTCGACCGCGAGCTGAAGCCGAACGAAAAGCAAGTATATCAGAAATATGCGCCGAGAGGCAAGGCCTTCTGCAACGCAAGCCTGTACTATGCCTACACCCACCATCGTTTTGCCTTCAGCGGCGAAACGGCAATCAACGGCGAAGCCGCTTTGGCTACGCTCAACACCATCACCTTCCAAGCCTGCAGCAACCTGCAGCTGACGGTAATACAACGCTATTATTCTTATCGCTACCACTCGCTATTCAGCGCTGCGTTCAGCGACGGCGGACGCATACAGAACGAGAACGGAGTGTACGCAGCCGTGGCGTGGCAACCGCACAAGAAACTCGCCCTGACGGCATACACCGACTACGCCTATCATGCGTGGCCCCGCTACCGCGTGTCAGCAGCCTCGCACTCATGGGACAACATGCTGCAGACTCGCTACCAGCCCAACCACAAATGGACGCTGACAGCCCGCTACCGACTGCGTCTAAGTCAGCAAGACTACAAGGAAAGCGACAACGCAAAGGCGCTGCTGGCTGACAAGAACGAGCACAGAGCGCGACTTTCAGCCGCATACCAAAGCGGAGCATGGAGCACGAAGACGCAGATAGACGCCGCATACACCAGCGTCGCCCCACCCCATTCTGACCCCACCGAGAGCAAAGGCTGGATGATTGCACAGACGGCGGCTATGCGTCTGGGCATCTTTACGCTTGCAGCCAACGCAGGCTACTTCCATACCGACAACTATCAGTCGCGTCTGTACACATACGAGCGCAGTACGCTCTACAACTTCACGTTCCCCGTGTTCTTCGGCGAAGGCATGCGCGGCGCCATCCTGCTGCGTGCCGACATAACCCCAAACCTGACCGTGATAGGCAAAGCCGGAACGACGAAATACTTCGACCGCAACCACATATCAAGCTCGCTTCAGCAGATAGACAAGTCGCACAAGACCGACATCGACCTGCAGGTAAAGTGGAAATTCTAACCATATATGTGGTGTATATTACACAATTAGCACTCAAAGTCTTGTTCCATCGGCTAAATTTGAGTAATTTTGCAGGCTAAATTGGTATATAGAGAAATGGTAAAAAGATATTTGTTAGTATTATTGACGGCTTGCCTGTGGCTCAACAATTCGGTTGCGCAGACAAGCGACTCGCTGATTGTAGCCTGCCTGCAAGAAGAAGGCGTGAAGTTCTCGCACAACAACTCCGTTACGCTATTGATGAACGGACAGGAGAAGTTCGACGACATGTTCAGCGCAATACGCCAGGCACGCAGCAGCGTGCATCTCGAATACTTCAACTTCCGCAACGACTCGATCGCCAGCATGCTTTTCGACCTGCTCGCCGAGAAGGTGAAGGAAGGCGTGGAAGTGCGCGCGCTGTTCGACGCCTTCGGCAACAGCTCCAACAACCGTCCGCTTAAGAAGAAGCACCTGAAGTCGATACGCCAGCGCGGCATAGAGATATACGAGTTCAGTCCGCTACGCTTTCCTTGGATAAACCAGGTGCTGCACCGCGACCACCGCAAGATAGTGATAATAGACGGACAGATAGCCTACACCGGCGGCATGAATGTAGCCGACTACTACATCAAAGGCACGAAGCAGGTAGGCGAATGGCACGACATGCACTGCCGCATCGACGGCGACGAGGTGAACACGCTGCAGGCAATCTTCCTGCGCATCTGGAACAAGACCGCAAAGCAGAACGTGCACGGCGCGAAATACTACAGAGGCGTGCGCGGCGGCTACTACTTCAAGGGTCTGAAACCCGACACCTGTGCTACGGCGGGCAAGAAGATGGTGGGCATTATCAACCGCGAACCGCGCACTACAAACCGCATCATACGAACGTTCTACGCCGGAGCCATCAACAACGCTAAGGACAGCATAAAGATAGTGACGCCCTACTTCACGCTTATACCGAAGATAAAGAAGGCGCTGCGCAAGGCGGCGAAGCGCGGCGTGAAGGTAGAGGTGATGATTTCGGAGCGCAGCGACATTCCGCTCACGCCCGACTGCGTGTTCTACAACGCCCACAAGATGATGAAACACGGCGTGGACGTATGGGTGTACCGCCCGGGCTTCCACCATACGAAGATAATAATGGTAGACGGCAAGTTCTGCACCGTGGGCAGCGCCAACCTCGACGCACGAAGCATGCGCTTCGACTACGAGGAGAACGCCGTAATCGTAGACCCATGCACCACACGCCAGCTCAACAACATGTTCGAGCGCGACAAGAAGAAGAGCTTTCTGCTCACGCCCGAATACTGGAAGACACAGCGTACCGGCTGGCAGAAGTTCCGCGGATGGTTCGCCCATCTGCTTGCGCCGTGGCTGTAAACATACACGCTTCAAGCGAAGCCGAACCCATAACGAAACGTAGCAAGGAGACCTTTGCTACGTTTTTTTGTTCAATTATATAGAAGTAATGCACCAAAACATGCTCTAATGAGAAAAAATAGTTGTAATTTTGCAAAAACAGTCAAATAAATAACATCGAAAATGTATTACTTAATATATTTCATAGTCAAGGCATTGTCGTATATCCCCTTTTGGGCGCTCTACATTCTGTCTGACATAATGTACTATCCCCTCTACTACGTGATACGTTACCGCAGGAAGATAGTGCGCAAGAACCTCACCGAATCGTTCCCCGAGAAGAGCCATGAGGAGATTGTAGCGATAGAAAAGAAGTTCTACCGCTACTTCATGGACATGATTCTCGAAAGCAGCAAGATGGCGTCAATCTCTCCCGCCGAAATACGCAAGCGTATGAAGTTCGTGAACGTAGACAAGACAAACAAGCTGCTGGACGAAGGCAAGTCGCTGGCGTTCTTCATGGGTCACTACTGCAACTGGGAGTGGATGACATCCGTGGGCCTGTGGATAAACGACGACGTGGTGTGCGCACAGGTATACCACAAGCTGATAAACAAGCAGTTTGACAAGATAATAAAGCAGATGCGCGAGCGCATGGGCAACACCTGTGTGGAGATGCGCCATACGGCAAGGTTCATAGCGAACATGACAGCCGAGAATCGGACGTGCATGGTGGCGCTCATAGCCGACCAGTCGCCTAAACGCAAGCAGATAAAGCACTACGTGAAGTTCCTCAACCACACGGTTCCGGTGCTTGTAGGTCCTGAGAAGATAACGAAGCACTTCAACTACATGCCAATCTTCGTGAACGCAAGAAGAGTGAAGCGCGGCTACTACGAGTGCGAGTTCTCGCTGCTGCACGACAACCCGGCGGCGCTGCCCGACTATGAGCTGTCAGACATCTACTTCGAGCATCTTGAAGCCGAGATAAAACGCCAGCCGGAGTGCTATCTCTGGACACACAACCGCTTCAAATATGCACAAAACTAATTATACACTTTAAAGAGAGAAATATGGATATTGATTTTGTGGTTACATGGGTCAATATGGACGACCCCGAATGGCAGAATGAATTCTCTAAATATTCAGGCAATAAGGACAACACCAAGAACGGCGTTTCGAAAGCACGTTTCAGAGACTACGGCTTTCTGAAATACTGGTTCCGCGGTGTGGAGAAGTTTGCGCCCTGGGTAAGAAAGATACATTTCGTTACGAGCGGTCAGAAGCCCGATTGGCTCGACGAGAGCAATCCGAAGATTCACCTCGTGAGCCACAAGGACTTCATACCCGCCGAATTCCTGCCTACATACAACTCGGTAGTGATAGAACGCTATATGTACCGTATACCCGGACTGGCGGAACATTTCGTCTACTTCAACGACGACTTCTTCATTATCAACAACATAAATCCGGAGCGCTTCTTCCGCAACGGACTGCCCTGCGACATCGCCGTGTTCACCTACAACCCGTCGTGGTCGCAATGGTATGTGCGCATAAAGAACAACATTAGACTCATCAACCGCCACTTCGACAAGAAGGAGGTGATGAAGCGCTGGCACGACAAGTGGTTCCACAAGAGCTACGGATCACGCGCCCGCTGGAACTATCTGCTGCGCTTCTACAACAAGTTCATCACGCTGCGTGTGCCGCACAACGCCCAACCCTATCTGAAGAGCACCTTCGAGGAGGTGTGGGCTGAGGAAGGCGAGGAGCTGACGCGTACTTCAGTCAACCGATTCCGCGCCTTAGACGACTACACGCCGGAACTGTTCCGCATCTGGCAGATATGCAAGGGCAACTTCGAGCCGTACAACACGTACAGCGACACGAAGATGTTCCCGCTCATGGTGAAGTCGAAGAAAGCAGTGAAGGCAATCTACGAGCAGGCTTACTCGCTCATCTGCCTCAACGACAACGTGCACATACGCAACTACGACATCGTGATGCAGAACCTACACGACGCCTTCCAGAGCATATTGCCCGAGAAGTCGAGCTTCGAGCTTTAACCCACGAACCTTTTTGAACGCGTTAACCTATGAATAAAGTATTAGCAGAGATAATAGCAGGAGTAATTCCGCACAAGATGACGCGCAACCGCTGGAGAGGCATACTCAGATACGGACTCTTCAACGCCATCAGGCTGAAGCGCGAGATAAGCCGCAACCACACCGAGCCGAAGTTCCGTTTGGCGGTATGCGCCATAGCCAAGAACGAAGGACCTTACTTCAAGGAGTGGATAGAATGGCACCTGGCGCACGGCGTAGACCAGTTCTTCATCTACGACAACGAGAGCAACGACGGCACAAAGGAGATACTTGAGCCGTACATAGAGCGCGGAGTAGTCGACTACAAATACTGGCCAGGCTACCGCATGCAGCTTGCTGCCTATGACCATTGCCTCGAACACCACCGCTTCGACTCGCGCTGGATAGCGTTCATCGACCTCGACGAGTTCATCGTGCCCGTTAAGGACGCCACGATACCCGACTTTCTGAAGCGCTTCGAGGCGTTCCCTGCGGTAGAGATAAACTGGCTCGTATACGGCAGCGGAGGCAATAAAGAGAAAAGCAATGAGGACGTGATGAAGCGATTTCGCTTCCACTCCCTACCCGACCACTATCTGAACCGCCACGTGAAGAGCATCGTCAATCCGCGACGCGTCTTCACGATGATAGGCTGTCACGAAGTGGCACGCATCGACGGAAAGGCAGCCGACTCGCACGGCAACCCAATCACACGCAACTTCAGAGAGCGCACACCGCAACAGGACGTGATACGCATCAACCACTACGCCGTGCGTTCGCTCGAAGAATTCCGCGAGAAGCAGCTGCGAGGCAGAGCAAGCGGCACAAAGACATCCGTACCGATGGACTATTTCAACGAGTACGACCTCAACGATATTGAAGAGAAACAATAAACGAATTGAGGAAATCAAACAAACAACATTGAGCAGAACAATAAACGATATATTATGACAGAAAACAAGCATAAACAGCAGGTGGTCATCTCGATGACTTCGTTCCCTGCCGCCATTCCGTTTGCCGAAGATGCGGTGCGTTCGCTCCTCAACGGCAGCGTGCTACCCGACAAACTGATATTGTATGTAACGCTGTCACAATTCGCAGAGGGCGAAATGCCCGAAGGTCTGCTTGCGCTCGCCAAGGAGAACCCCGTGTTCGAGATACGCAACTACGACCGCGACATACGCTCCTACCGCAAGCTGATACCGGCTCTGGCTGATTTCCCCGAAGCCATCATCGTAACCGTTGACGACGATGTGTATTATCACCGTAACATGCTGAAAGACCTGCTCGACCTGCACGCACAGATACCCGACGCAATACTGGCGCACCGCGCAAAGCGCATCAAGTACGGAATGCCGTACAAAAAGTGGAGCAAATACCGCTGGTATCACTTCCTCTTCAAGCGCATCTACCGCCGCTTCGACAACATACAGACCGGCGTGGGCGGCGTGCTCTACCCTCCCCACTCGCTGAGGGCAGACATGATGGACGTGGAACTCTTCACAAAGCTCGCGCCAAGCACCGACGACATTTGGTTCTGGGCAGCAGGAGCAGCCAACGGATTCCCCGTCGTGCCCGTGCCGTTCGGCCACAACAAGCCGCGCGGACTGCATAAGCCGAAGGAACTCTCGCTGAAAACAAGCAACTTCAAGGCTGGCGTAGACCGCAACGTGAAGGCTTTCAACGCCATCTGCGAACACTACCCCGAGATTAAACGACTTGTAGAAAAACAGTAAAAAGAATTAGGATTATGGATATAGACTTAGTATATCTTTGGGTTAACGGCAACGACCCGAAATGGATAGCAAAGCGCAACGCCTGCATCGGTAAACCTACTGATAAACAGGAGAACTGTGCTGGACGCTATGCTGACAGCGGCGAATTAAAATACAGCCTACGATCTGTAGAGAAGTACGCTCCGTGGATTCGTAAGATATTCATAGTAACTGACGACCAAGTACCAGAATGGCTTGACACGAACAATCCGAAAGTGCGCATTGTAGACCACAAGGAGATATTGCCTACAGAGAGTCTGCCATGCTTCAACTCTACGTTGATAGAACATTATCTTGACAAAATACCAGGTCTCTCAGAACACTTTCTCTTCTCAAACGACGACATGTATATCAACCGTCCCGTAAGCCCTGCAACCTTCTTCGAGACCGATGGACTGCCTATACTATACATGAACCGCAAGCCTTTCCGCAAACTTGCACTGTTCTTCAGAGATAAAGTGGTAGGCAAGCCATTGAGCATGTATCTGAAAATAATCAGAAACGCTGCAGAACTTGTAGAGAAACACTATGGAACGTATTATGGATGCAAGCCTCATCATAACATCGACTCGTATCTGAAAAGCACAATAACGTTTGCCAACAGAAAGTTCGAGAAGGAATTCAGCCCTATGATTCCACATCATGTACGCTCTGCCGACGATGTGCAGCGAAGCGTTTATTCATACGTAGCTCTTGCCGAGAAAAAAGGACATTTACGTTACGTATCGCAGTCGCATTCGTTCAGACTACACATAGACAACCACAAACTTTACGAGAAGTTTAAACGAAACAATCCTGTATTCTTCTGCATGAACGATTCGGAGTTTGCTAACGATGCAGACAGAAAAGCTGCCATAGAATTCCTCGACCAACAATTCCCGAAGAAGTCTCAGTTTGAGAAATAACAATACACAAATCGCACGAAGATTACATATGTAATACTCGTGCGATTTGTTTTTAATAATCAATCTTTTTTAACTGGTCGTAGTCCTTTTGCAACTGTATAATACGCTTCTTTTGCCAAACTCTCCTTCTCCCCTACAGCATCGTCAAAAAAACCAGCCTTTACCAAGTCTGTAATATACTTCACCAGACTATCCGTTTGTGGTCCTTTTCCCATTTTATACAGAACTCTTGAACTACCCGTTAGAATTGCCCATTTAATGTTACGACTCCACAAACGCAGACGCTCCGTATTGCCAGCTTCTTCATATAGCTTCTGTGCATAAGAGAGACCCTTAAGCTGAGACATCAGACGTTCTACCCCTCCCGTAGCTTTCGATATTGATTTATGATTGACGTAATAGTAATAAAGCGGAAGATGAGTAATTGTAGCTTTCACAGGTTTTATCAACAACTCCGACCACCAGGGAATATCTTCATACTTCAATCCCTTGATAAACTTTATATCCTTTATCAAAGAGCGTTTAAACAGATGGCGCCAAACGTAGTTATGTTTTATCGGATATTTGATATCAGGATGGCGCCAGTCGGAAGCATGTTTCAAAGCATCGTCAGTAATTACTGATTTCGATAGTTTAAGGCTACACCTAAACGGGATACGCCATGGACGAGCATTGATAGTGTCCATTTTCAACTTATGCATCAAGCGTAGCTGAATGTTTATATATATAACATCCTTGTACCAACTCACCATATCCGTTCCGTCGCGCTCAATCAGTTTCACAGCAAGTTCAAGGGTCTGCGGATGTATGAAATCGTCAGAATCCACAAACATAACATACTCGGCATCGGCGAGAGCCATACCTTCATTTCGAGCATGAGAGAGTCCACCATTTTCTTGATGAACCACCATAAAGCGAGAGTCTTTTGCAGCATACTCTTCAAGGATAGCAGGACATCCGTCTGTAGAGCCATCATCAATACAAATGGCACGCCAATGTCTGTATGTCTGTTTGAGGATACTATTAAGACAACGACGCAAGTATGGTTCAACGTTATAAACCGGAATAATAATATCTATTCTGTTAGTATTCATAATTGTTTGTCTGTTATATACGATTGCGTTTGTTTGCAAAGTTAGTAAAAAACACCATAACACACAAGCATACAGACTTTTATTAAGTCCAATAATGATAGTTCTTTTATCTTAATCTACTATTTATACATAGAAAATAGCGAAGGTTATAAAACTTTCGCCATTTTCTTATGCACTATTCAATTTTATCAGTCATTAAGCAGTCGCTCCATTTCGCGAACCATACGGCCCGCATTGCGCTCCTTTTCAGCCGTCATGTTAGCCGGCGTGAACTCGGCGAGCTTCTTGTTGAGGCGTGCGAGACGGTGTGTGTCGCCAGTCTTCTTGTACTGGTTGCGCAACTGCCAAATCTTCTCGGCGTCCTGCAAGCCCTCTACGAGGCGCTCGAAGCGGATGCTGCTGCGCGGACCGGGATAGATGCTGTAGGTGTCGCCTGCAGCCCATGTGCGGAAGCGCGAATCGCGCAGCGGGTCGCGTGTCCAGCTGTTCACAGCCCAACGCAGATAGCCGTCGTAGTCGCCTGCTACGGCGTGTATGCCAATCCATGTGGCGTCGGCAGGGTTAGAGAACGAGAATGTTCCGGGGAACGGCTCGGTGCAGCAAGTGTAGTAGGTGCTGATCTGCCCCTTTGCACGGCGCTCCTTCAGCACCTTCTCGGGGAAGCGTACGCCGTAAGGAATGCTGAGATAGTAGAGGTCGGCCTGAATCTCGTCGTGATAGTTGCCGGCAAGCGTAATCTTGAAGTCGGGGTCGGCGTCCTTTATCACCTTTATAGCCGCCTGCATAGCCTCCATCGAGCGCTCGTCCATAGAGATAGCGGTCTTCTCGAACCAGCCTTTCTGCTTCAGATGGCGAGCGAAGTCGCGCAGGAAGCTGCCCCAGTACTCAGAGTATGCCTCGTCGCCGGGCTCTGCTTTGATGAACTGCACGCGGTTGGTAGCCTCGTCGTAGTAGTCGAAGCTCAGCTCCCAGGGTATCATGGTGTAGCAGGAGATGAGCCCTTTTATGCCGATTTCGTTCATCATAAATTCAACCCAGCGGTCGAACACGGCGTAGTCGTACTTCCACGTTCCGTCGAGGCGTTTGATGCGTGTCACCATACTGTCGTAGTGGTCCTCAGTCTGTCCGTTCCACGGCTTGTGCATGATGCTCGCTGTGATCGACTGCTGTCCGATGTCGGCAAACATCTTCATAATCGGGCGCATGGCGTCGAAGTGAGCCTTGCTCCACAGCGGCACCTTATAGTAGCGTGCCACGGCGTACGGGTTCTGCCAGAGGTCGAGGTTCAAGTGCCAGTCGCTCGGACTGGGCAATGTGCGGTTCAATACCTGCACGCTGAGCTTCAGCACACGGTCGTCCATTCCGCCGCCACGCACGGTGAGCGTGCCGGTGTATGTGCCGGGCTTGGCGTCCTCGGGCACCCATACGTTCACCCACAGAGGCTGCGCCGTCTTGCGCTGCACGGGCAGCCACTTGTTGATGTCGAGCGCGTCGGCAACCACGGACGAGTCCCACTCGGCTTTGTTCTCGCGGCATCCGCATCCACCCTTGCCGTCCTTGTTAAGCTCGTCGGTCATCACGTAGCGCACGAAGTGGGAGCGCACCTTTGAGGCGGGAATCACGTTGGCGCCCGAACGCAAATCGCTCACGGTGAGCTCCACGTCGTTAAGGTCTACATTGGTCCAGAGCACAGCCTGGGCGTTGACACGCTCGCCACGCCATGCCTTAAGCGTGCAGGCGCTGCTATTAGCGAGATGCGGCACATGGTGCTTGCCGTAGCGCACGTCGGTAGATGCCCAGCTGAGCATTACGGGCGACTTCATTGCAGCCCACTTAGCGTCGGAATCATGCGGTTTGGTGTCTGTCAGCTCCTCGTATTGACCCAACGGGAACTCCTCTGCCTGCATGCTACGCTGCGCAGAAGCGGCGAGCGAGCAGAAGAATAGGCTCGAAGAAAGCAGATAAAGTTTTACGTTCATTGTTATTGTTTTGAGATTAGTTATTTTATTCTGAATAGTTTTCACTTTAACTGGGTTGGTGTAGTTGAGACAACCACACCCCCTAAAGCAATGTGCAAATATACGGAAAATAAATGGCATTAAAGCATTCAGCCGCCTAAAAAACAGAAAGGAGAAGCCATAGCCATGACTTCTCCTTTCTGTATTATAGTATCTGTTAGAGCTTGCGCCTTTAGTTGTTGATGCTTCCACCAACGATGTCGAGCAACTCGCTTGTGATGGCCTGCTGACGGCTCTTGTTGTACTGCAGATTGAGCTCGCGCAGAATCTCGTCAGCATTGTCCGTAGCGGTCTGCATGGCAACCATACGCGCCGCATGCTCGCTGGCGATGCTGTCGAGCAGCGCCGTATAGACCATCAGATGGAGATACTTCGGGATGAGCTTCGTGAGCACGGTGTTCATATCCGGCTCCACGAGGAAGTTGTCGTTGAGCGGCACAGCTTCCTTCTCCTCGCGTTTCTTCTCCTCCTCCTTGCGCTTGATGTACTCCTGCGCCTTCTTTGTAGTGACGTTTGAAGTAAGGTCGCGCTCATGGTCGCGTTTAAGCTCCTCTTCGATGTCGATAGGCAGGAACGGCTTGCGTGTGAGAATCTGCGAACCAGCACTCTTGAAGTGGTGGTAAATCATCTCTACGCGGTCGAACTCGCCGCTAATGAACTTCTCGCCCAGCTCGCGCGCTATGGTGATGCAGTCGTTGGCGTTGGGCTTCTCGGCAAGCGCCGTGAAGTCGCCCGCCACGTTAAGGCCCATCTTTACCGCCTTCTCAGCCACCTTGCGGCCAATCGGGTAGACAACAATGTTCTCCTTGCCCAATTCGGCATACTCGTCCACAACATGCTGCAGGAGGCGTATCACGTTGGCGTTGAAGCCTCCGCACAGGCTGCTGTTAGACGCATATACCACCAATGCCACGCGCTTTACCGGTCTCACCTCGTTGAGCACCGTGCGTGCATCGGTCTCCGATGCAAGGAACGTCTTGAGGATATGTTCCAGGAGAGTCTCGTACGGAAGCATATTCTCAATCATCGTCTGCGCATGATGCAGCTTAGAGGAAGCCACCATCTTCATCGCACTCGTAATCTTACGTGTGCTGTTGACAGATGATAATCGGTTTTTAATCTCTTTGAGCGACGGCATAAGCAATTAGTTTTTATACTGACCAGAGATGTCGGCCATTGTCTGTTCGATGGTAGCAGTGAGCTGTTCGTCGAGCTTTCCGCTTCCGAGAGCATCGATGACGTCCTGATGAACAGAGCGCATCTTCTCGAGGAACGCCTCCTGGCACTCGCGCACCTTCTCTACCGGCACAGCGTGCATCAATCCGTGCGTACCGCAATAGATGATAGCAATCTGCTCGCCTACAGGCATCGGTGAATACTGAGGCTGTATGAGAAGCTGGTTGTTCTTGCGTCCGCGGTCGATAGTCATGGCTGTAACGGCATCCATGTCGCTCGAGAACTTAGAGAAGGCCTCAAGCTCACGATACTGAGCCATATCAATCTTCAACGTACCGGCAACCTTCTTCATACTCTTGATCTGAGCCGAACCACCTACACGCGATACCGAGATACCTACGTTAACGGCAGGACGGAAGCCCTGGTTGAAGAGGTCGCTCTCAAGGTAGATCTGACCGTCGGTGATAGAGATAACGTTTGTCGGAATGTAAGCCGACACGTCGCCAGCCTGGGTCTCGATGATAGGAAGCGCTGTGAGCGAACCACCACCCTTCACATGACCCTTCATGCACTCCGGCAGGTCGTTCATCTGCTCTGCTACCTCCTGCTGGTCGTTGATACGTGCAGCGCGCTCCAAGAGGCGGCTGTGCAAGTAGAACACGTCGCCAGGATAAGCCTCACGTCCAGAAGGACGGCGCAGAATCAGCGACACCTCACGGTAGGCAACAGCCTGCTTCGAAAGGTCGTCGTACACAACGAGAGCCGAGTAGCCACGGTCGCGGAAGTACTCGCCGATAGCAGCACCCGCAAATGGTGCGTAGTACTGCATGGCAGCCGGGTCGGCAGCCGTAGCCGCAACAACGATAGTATAAGGCATAGCGCCATGCTGCTTGAGGTTCTCTACGAGAGCCGCAACGGTAGATGCCTTCTGACCGATTGCCACATATATACAATATACAGGCTTGCCAGCCTCGTAGAAACTCTTCTGGTTGATGATGGTGTCGACAGCAATGGCGGTCTTACCGGTCTGACGGTCGCCGATGATAAGCTCGCGCTGACCACGTCCGATAGGAATCATCGAGTCGACCGACTTCAGACCTGTCTGCAGCGGTTCCTTCACCGGCTGGCGATAGATCACACCAGGAGCCTTGCGGTCGAGCGGCATCTCGAAAGAGTCGGTAAGGTCGATAGCGCCCTTACCGTCGATGGCCTGACCAAGAGGATTGATGACACGACCGAGCATATTGTCGTTCACGTTGATAGACGCGATACGCTTCGTACGCTTTACCACCATGCCCTCCTTGATACCGTCGGTAGAACCGAGAAGCACACAACCTACGTTGTCCTCCTCCAAGTTCATGACGATAGCCATTGTGCCGTTCTCGAATTCGAGAAGCTCGTTGGCTTCAGCGTTGCGCAAGCCGTAGATACGCGCTACGCCGTCGCTCACTTCGAGCACAGTGCCCACCTCGTCGAACTTGTTGCCGTTGTTAAGGCCCTTAAGCTGCTCGAGGAGCACCTGTGACACTTCGCTTGGTTTAATTTTATCTGACATAAGAAAATTAATCTTTATTTAATTAAGCTGCGACAATATGGTGTTGAGCTGCGACTTCACGCTTGCGTCCATACGATAGGTGTCGTACTCGAGTACGAATCCGCCAATAAGTTCGGGCTTCACGTCTGTCTTGAACTCAACAGTGCCATTTGTCTTACTTTCTACCAACCGACGCAACTTCGCCTCAGTCTGCGAGTCGAGAGTTGTGGCGGTAGTTAATTTAGCACTAATTAGATTGTTATGCTTTCTGTACAACGTAATAAACGAGTTAGCTATAAATTGCATGATACGCTCACGCCCCTCCTTCAGTACGAGTCCGAAGAACGTACGTGTGAGTTCGCATGGAGCGCCGCCTGCCGCAGCTATCAGCAAGTCTTCCTTCTGCTGTCTCGACAGCATCGGATTGTCTATGGTAGCCTTGAGCTGCGGCACCTTGGCATAGCTCTCCAGCACCGTGAGCATATCGCTATACACGCGGTCAGAAACACTCGCCTCAATGCCAGCCTTAAGCAAGGCCCGGGCATATCTTACCGATATTAATCCTAAATCCATAGCCTACACTTATTTATTATTTAATGTAACCTCGTCAAGCATCTGATTAATGTAATCCATCTGTGCTGCATCAGTGCCGAGCTTCTTTCTGAGAATCTTCTCCGATACCTCGACACTCAATATGGCTACTTGCTCACGGAGCTCGCCGATGGCAGCCTGCTTCTGCGCCTCGATCTCGGCTTTCGCCTCGCCGAGGATGCGTGCACTCTCCTCTCGCGCCTTCTCCTGAGCTTTCTCCACAATAGCATCACGAGTAGCAGCAGCCTCTTTCAGTATAGAGGCCTGCTTCTCTCGTGCTTCCTGAAGCATAGCCTCGCTCTCTTGCTTGATGTTCTCGAGTTGTGAAGCGGCCTGTTCAGCCTTCTTCAAGCTCTCGTTGATGTACGCACTGCGCTTGTCCACCATTACAATAATGGCAGGGAAACCCCAACGTGCCAATACGAAGAACACCACAAGGAATGCCAACAGCATCCAGAAGAGGAGTCCGAGATCAGGATTTAATATTGATGGTAATGTATCAAAATTCATTTGCTATAATTTACACGATGACCTGTTCCTACTTGATAAGGAAGGCGCAAGCTACGATGGCAAACAGAGCACAACCCTCAACGAATGCAGAGGTAAGAATCATGTTTGTCTGGATTTTGCCAGTAGCCTCTGGCTGACGAGCGATAGCATCCATTGCGCTGCTACCAATCTTACCAATACCCAAACCTGCGCCGATTGTTGCAATACCTGCTCCGAGACCGCAGCCCAGCTGTGCCAGACCTTCAGCAGCCAAAAGTGATGAAATAATCATAGTTCTTTAGTTTTTTAAATTATTATTTTTATTGTTAATATTTATTCTCTTAAGTTTTTTAAGCCTCTGCCTCCTCGTCCTTCTGAGCCAGTCCGATGAAGACTGCACTCAGCAGCGTGAAGACATAAGCCTGAATGAATGCTACAAGCACCTCAAGCATGTTCATGAACAGCATCATGATGACGCTCACGGTGTTCAGTCCGATGCCATAACCAACGCCCATCGACCATCCGAGGAAGATGACGCAAGTGAAGCTAAGGATAATGGCGTGTCCTGCCATCATGTTGGCAAAGAGACGCACCATGAGAGCGAACGGCTTTGTAAACACGCCGAAGAACTCAATCACTGGCATCAACGGCACCGGAGCCTTCAGGAACACCGGTACATGCGGCCAGAAGATATCCTTCCAGTACTCCTTTTTGCCGAACAGGTTGATAGCAATCATCGTACACAATGCGAGGAAGAACGTGATGTTGATATTGCCAGTCACGTTAGCTCCGCCGGGGAATATCGGGAGGAGTCCCAACAAGTTGGTTGTGAAGATGAAGAAGAACACTGTGAGCAAGTAGGGAGCGAACGGCTTGAAGTGTTTCTCGCCGATTGCAGCCTTGATAACATCGTCGTAGATAGTCATGACGAACATTTCCATCAAACCGACAAATCCTCTCGGAGCCTCGCTCTTCTCGTCTTTGTTCTTATACCAACGAGCGCAAGAGAGGAAGACAGCGATGAGCACGAACACAACAATCCATATCTGTGCTACGGTCTTTGTTATGCTCAGGTCGAGCGGTCTTACGCTTGTGCCGTCGGGCATCTTCTCGTAGATCTTGCCATGATGCGCTGCATCGAAGAAGTAGTTGGCAGGCAGACTCTCCGCAGTACACAGCGTCCAGTCGCCTGTAGCCGAACTGCGTACGATTATGGGCAATGGTATGCTTAGGTTCTTTCCCTCGTACGAAGCGATATGCCACTCGTATGAGTCGGAAAGGTGCTCAAGAACCATCTCCGGTATGTCGATCTGTCCCTCTTTCTGATGCGAGGCGTTAGCCGCGAGCGGCATGAGCATCACTACCAAGAGTACGATTAATGACCTTATCTGTTTCATTATATTATTTGTTTTCATTGTCACACGATGTGTGAGAATTTGATATGCGCGCGAAGAACACCGAGTGGTGTGTCATTATGGCGAAATAGTAGCCGATGAACACCAGGCAGTACTCCATCATCGCGTCACGACCTACCACGAAGTAGCACACAACTAAGGTTGCCAATGCCAACAACATACGAAAGCCCGACACGGCGGTGTAGAATGTGGGCAAGCCGTCTTCGCCAGCCTGTCGCACCTTGCCCCATACGAGAGCGTCTACCGTCTCCACCACTGCTGCGAACACCAATGCTACAATGGTAGGCGCCGTAAGGTCGCCGACGTTTGTCAGCAATGAGAGCAGCAGGGGTATCAGCGTGACAACTGCCAGCATGCAAAGCGACTGGATGATGTATCGGCGGCTGATGCCTTTTATTTCTTCTTTCAACATGTTATTGTCCGTTTCGTCAGAGTTCAACACAGATGTTCACGTTGTTCTTCTGCACTTCAACGAAACCGCCGTTAACCATCAGTTCGTGCTGACCTTCAGAGTCTTGATAGACGAGCTTTCCCTTTTCGAGGGTGGAGATGATAGGCGCGTGGTTGACGAGAATCTCGAACTCGCCGCTTGTGCCCGGAACGACAACGCGCTCCACGGCTCCGTCATATACCACCTTTTCGGGGGAAACGATTTTCAAATTCAAACTCATAGATACAAAACATTAATGATGTGATGTTAACCCTTGGCAGCCTCAAGCAGTCGCTTACCCTTGGCAATAGCGTCCTCGATGGTTCCTACGTTGAGGAAGGCCTGCTCAGGCAGGTTGTCTACCTCGCCGTCGAGAATCATGTTGAAGCCCTTGATGGTGTCCTCGATAGGAACCATCACGCCGGGGATGCCTGTGAACTGCTCGGCTACGGTGAACGGCTGAGAGAGGAAGCGCTGAACGCGGCGTGCGCGGTTCACGGTGAGCTTGTCCTCGTCAGAGAGTTCGTCCATACCAAGGATGGCGATGATGTCCTGCAACTCCTTGTAGCGCTGCAGAATCTGCTTCACGCGCTGTGCGCACTCGTAGTGAGCCTTGCCCACGATGAGCGGGTCGAGGATACGCGATGTAGAGCCCAGCGGGTCGACAGCCGGATAGATACCAAGCTCGGTGATCTTACGCGAGAGCTCGGTTGTAGCGTCGAGGTGTGTAAAGGTTGTGGCAGGAGCCGGGTCGGTCAAGTCGTCGGCAGGCACGTATACGGCCTGTACTGACGTGATTGAGCCTTTCTTTGTAGAGGTGATACGCTCCTGCATCTTGCCCATCTCGCTTGCAAGTGTAGGCTGATAACCTACAGCCGACGGCATACGGCCGAGAAGAGCCGACACCTCAGAACCTGCCTGTGTAAAACGGAAGATGTTGTCGATGAAGAACATGATGTCGGCTGCCTCGCCGTCCTTGCCTCCATGATCGCGGAACTCCTCTGCCACGGTAAGACCAGAGAGGGCTACAGAAGCACGTGCTCCTGGCGGCTCGTTCATCTGTCCGTAGACAAGTGTTGCCTGACTCTTCTTGAGTTCTTCTGGGTCAACGAGCGAGAGGTCCCATTTGCCCTCCTCCATTGCCTTCTTGAACTTCTCGCCGTAGCGTATAACGCCCGACTCGAGCATATCGCGGATGAGGTCGTTACCCTCACGTGTACGCTCACCTACACCAGCGAACACCGAGTAGCCGTTGTGTCCCTTTGCGATGTTGTTGATAAGCTCCATGATGAGCACGGTCTTGCCTACGCCGGCACCGCCGAACAAACCGATCTTACCGCCCTTCATGTAAGGCTCGAGGAGGTCGATGACCTTGATACCCGTAGCGAGCATCTCCTTGTGTGTAGAGAGGTCTTCGAACTTCGGCGCCTCGCGGTGGATAGGATAAGCGCCCTCCATGTCGAGTTTGCTCATACCATCGATAGGCTGACCGATAACGTTCATCATACGGCCCTTGATTTGTTCACCTGCCGGCATAAGGATGGCGTTGCCTGTCGGCACCACTTCCAAGCCACGTTGCAAACCGTCGGTGTTGTCCATTGCCACGCAACGAACTGTGTCCTCACCGATATGCTGCTGAACCTCAATGATGAGTTCCTGTCCGTTCGGACGCTTGAGCTTCAGCGCTTCGTGTATTTTAGGCAGCACCTCTTCAGCTTTCTTTCCGGCTGTATCGAAGTAAACGTCGATAACCGGTCCGATAATCTGCGAGATGTGCCCGTTGAGTTGTGACATACTATATTTATTTAAATTTTTAATTCCGTTGCAAATATAACAACTATATTGTTATTGAAAAAACTATTTAATATTAATTGTACTTTCCAGTTCCAAATATACAAATTTTGTAGCAGAAATCTACAAATTACGCTTACGCCACTGCTTTATTTGCGCTGTATTAGATGCTGAGTTCGTCGAGCACCTGAATGAGTTTGCGGTCGAACGGCTTGTCGCTGCGGATAGCCTCGCTCAGCGGAACGTATACGATTTCATTGTTGCGCACGCCGATCATCACGTTGCGCTGTCCCTGGACGATAGCTTCGATAGCGCCAACGCCGGTGCGCGATGCGAGGATGCGGTCGTGTGCCGACGGGCGTCCGCCGCGCTGCAAGTGGCCGAGGATAGAGACGCGCACGTCGTACTGCGGGAACTCGTTGCGCACGCGCTCTGCGTAGTACATGGCGCCGCACTTCGGGCTTTCAGACACGATGACGATGCAGCTCTTCTTCGACTTGCGGATGCCGCGCTCCATGAAGCGTGCCAACTGGTCGACGTCGGTAGAGTCTTCGGGGATGATGGCTGCCTCAGCGCCGCTTGCGATGGCTGAGTTCTGTGCGAGGAAGCCTGCGTCGCGGCCCATCACTTCGATGAAGAAGATGCGCTCGTGGCTCTGCGCTGTGTCGCGGATGCGGTCTACGCACTCTACGATGGTGTTCATTGTGGTGTCGTATCCGATTGTAGAGTCGGTGCCGTAGAGGTCGTTGTCGATTGTGCCGGGCAGACCGATGCAGCAGACGTCGAACTTCTTAGCGAACTCCATTGCGCCGGTGAGCGAGCCGTTACCGCCTATGACGACGAGGGCGTCGATGCCGTGTTCCTGCATCTGCTGGTAAGCCTTCTCCTTGCCTTCGTCTGTCATGAATTCCTTTGAGCGTGCTGTCTTCAGGATTGTACCGCCCGACATGATGATGCCGCTGACGTTCTCTGTGGTGAATTCTTCTATCTCGCCGTTGATGAGTCCGTCGTATCCGCGATAGATGCCTTTTATGTTAAATCCGTTGCAGATACCTGCACGTGTCACCGCTCTGATAGCAGCATTCATACCTGGTGCGTCGCCACCTGAGGTGAGCACACCTATAGTCTTAACTCTTGCCATTGCTATTAAATTATTATATTGGTTTTGTTGTTAATATTCTGTTTCTATTATGTTTCTTATACATTATTATATATGTACTTGCCGTGCGCTACGCCACGATGAAGTACATTGCGACGAGTCCGGCTGTGGCGGCGATGAACGCCACCATGCCTACATTCTTTGCATACCAGCCGAGCGGTATGCGCTCCATCTTCATCAGCGCCAGTCCGGTGACGCTTCCGATGCAGAAGATGTTGCCGCCTACAGCCGATGCGTACGCCATCATCTTCCAGAAGGCTCCGTTCTGAGCGTAGAGCACATTCTGTACTCCGTCTGCCACGTCGTGCATCGAGACCATCGTCATGAGCGACATGAAGCTGTCGAGCACGCTGCTGAGCATCTGCGTGAAGAAGCCGAGCACGAGCACGTTGCCCATATACCTGTCTGCCGCCTGTGCCATCTGTGTGGCCACGCCTGTCTCCTTCACGAAGCCCACGATGAGCATTATGCCGAGCACGAAGAGCATCATCTGTATGACGCCGTACTGCAGCACGCGCGGCACGCGGCGCTGTATCATCTCGTCGGCGTTCATGAGCTTGCGATTTACTATCTCGTTCACAATCCAGAGCACGCAGAGCACGCAGAGCGCTCCGAGGAACGGGCTGAGCTTAGTGATGCTATGGAACGTGGGGATGAACCACAGTCCACCGATGCCCACGAAGAGCATCACGAGGCGCTGCCACACCTTAAGGCGTGTGTCGTCGCCGCGATAAGGCAGCACTATCCATTGCGTCTCGATGCGCGTGGGCAGCTGGCGGCCTATCCAGAAGATGGGCACGAGCCACGCTATGAGACAGGGCAGCGCCATCGAAGCCGAGAAGTTGGTGGCTGTGACGGCGCCCATGTTCCAGAGCACGATGCCCGACGGGTCGCCGATAACGGTGAGCGCTCCGCCGCAGTTGGCTGATATCACTATGGCACAGCCGAGCAACACGCGCTGCCGCTGGCGTATCACCACGTCGTGCATGATGGTGAGCATCATCACCGTCGTGGTGAGGTTGTCGAGGTTGGCTGAGATAAGGAAGGTGACGACGGAGAGCGTCCAAAGCATGCGTTGGCTGCTGCGCGTTCGCAGCAGCTGGGATATAAAGTCGAAGCATCCGTTGTTCTGCAGTATCTCCACGATAACCATCGTGGCGAGCAGGAAGAGCACTATCTCCGAGGCTTTGCCTACGTACTTGAGGAACACGTTGTAGGCGATGAACTGCTTCACCTCTGCCGACGACGATTCGGCTCCGTCGAGGAACGTAGCATAGTCGACAGCGTGATGCCCCATCACGAAGTCGGCGCCGAAACATACATAGAGTATCCAGCCGAGTGTGCCTACAAAGATGGCAACCGCAGCTTTGTTTATATTGGTGTACTTTTCTGTAGCTATCAGAATAGAACCAATAACCAGTATCGTAATGATTAATAGTATCATAATGTAGTATTCCTACAAAGGTTTTGATGATTGCAAAGGTACAAAATTCTTTCGATTATACAAGAATTCATCTTTTTTTTATCTAAAAAGCATTAACTTTGTACCACTAACTTCAATTTAATTTCAATAACGTATGGCATATTGGTTTGTTTTCTGTCGCGGAGACGTGCTCCTGGAGCGACGCACCGACGGCACTCACACCATTCCGAGCGGCGAGGAGCCTCCAGTAAGCGTGGCTGCCGACGCTCACATTCTTAACGTTTCGCCTATGGACGACGGCACTGCCGTGAAGGCTCTCGCCATAGCTGAGGCGCCCGACGACCCGCGCTACGAGATGTGCGGACTGCGCCAGTCGTTCTACAAGCTCTCGCTGCCGCTCTACCTCAAGGCGGGCAAGGCACAGGAGCTGATCTACTGGGACCGCAACACGCGCTTCTGCGGCGTCTGCGGCTCGCCGATGGAGATGGACACCGACATATCGAAGCGCTGCCCCAACTGCGGCAAGACGGTTTGGCCGCAGCTTGCCACGGCTATCATCGTGCTCATCAACCGCGGCGACGACCTGCTGCTGGTGCACGCGCGCAACTTCAAGACCGACTTCTACGGCTGTATAGCGGGCTTCGTGGAGACGGGCGAATCGCTGGAGGAGGCTGTAAGACGCGAGGTGATGGAGGAGACGCAGCTCAAGATAAAGAATCTGCGATACTTCAAGTCGCAGCCCTGGCCCTACCCTTGCGGACTGATGGTGGGCTTCTTCGCCGAATACGAGAGCGGAGAGCTGAAGCTACAGGACGATGAGCTGTCGCGCGGCGGATGGTTCAACAAGCACTCGCTGCCTACGATACCCGAGAAGCTGAGTCTGGCGCGCATGCTCATCGACGATTGGCTGGAGCGAAATATGTAAAGGCGAAGGTTGGCATACCAATCGTAGGAGGCTACGGCATTCCTGCCGTAGCCATTAGTCGCTACAACTATTATTGGCAATGACTACGGCTATTGGCAATGGCAATGACAATGACAACGGCTATTGGCTATGGCTACGGCAAGAATGCCGTAGCCTCCTACTGCTAAAAGCTCACGCCGAGTCGTCGGGCGGCGAACGCAATCTGATCGGGCACCGAACGCAATCCAATCGGGCGGCGAACGCAATCCAATCGGGCGGCGAACGCAATCCGATTGGGCGGCGAACGCAATCTGATCGGGCGGCGAACGCAATCCGGCGCGAAAGCTGGGCTGCAGCATCAGAAAAGATACGCCGAAAGACTGGCATCAGCTTAATTTTTGACTAATAAAACACGAATAAAGAAATGAAACAGATAGGTTGGGGATTCATAGGTTGCGGAGAAGTGACCGAGAAGAAGTCGGGACCGGCGTTCAACGAGGTGCCCGGCTCGAAGGTTGTGGCTGTGATGAGCCGCAACGAGGCTAAAGCGAAGTCGTACGCCAAGCGTCACGGCATAAAGCGCTGGTATACCGACCCGCAACAGCTCATTGACGACCCCGAGGTGACGGCTGTATATATAGCCACTCCGCCGTCGAGCCACGCCACATTCGCCATCATGGCGATGAAGGCTGGCAAGCCCGTGTATATAGAAAAGCCGCTGGCAGCGAGCTACGAGGATTGCGCACGCATCAACCGCATCAGCGAGATTACAGGCGTGCCCTGTTTCGTGGCTTACTACCGCCGCTACTTGCCCTACTTCCAGAAGGTGAAGCAGATTATCGAGTCGGGCGAGATAGGCACGGTGACGAACGTGCAGATACGCTTCTCAGTGCCGCCGCGCGACCTCGACTACAGCGCATCGCACAACCTGCCGTGGCGTCTGCAGCCCGACATTGCGGGTGCGGGCTACTTCTACGACCTCGCGCCGCATCAGCTCGACTTGCTGCAGGAGATATTCGGCATAATCACGCGTGCGCACGGCTACTGCTCCAACCGCGCACATCTGTACAAGGCGGAGGACACCATCAGCGCCTGCTTCTTCTTCGAGAACGGACTGCCGGGCAGCGGCTCGTGGTGCTTCGTGGGACACCAGAGCGCCAAGGAGGACTGCATAGAGGTGATTGGCGAGAAGGGCATGCTCTCGTTCTCGGTGTACAACTACGACCCGATTCAGCTCGTCACGAGCAAGGGCAAGACGAGCATCGTGGTGCCCAACCCGCCATACGTGCAGCTGCCTATAATCAAGGCGGTTATAGAGCACTTGCAGGGCACGGGCATCTGCACCTGTACGAGCGTGAGCGCCACGCCTGTGAACTGGGTGATGGACCGCATACTGGGCAAGCTCTAAGCTTCTCGGAAAGCTTTAAACAAGGAAAACCGACAATACCACATAACGCAATGAGACGACACGCCTTCATTCTCTGCCTCGCCGCCTGCGCAAGCCTGCAGACTGCTGCTCAGACGCCTGCCGACAGCATCGGACGGGTGGCTGTGGCGGATTCTGCAGCTACTTACACGACGGCTGCCTGCACGACGGCTGCGACGGATTCCGTGGCTGCTATCGGACTGAAGACCGCAGACCCACCGCCCGCAGACAGCCTCATTGCCAAGTCGCACAAGAAGAAGCCGTTCATAAAGCGATTGGGCGGCGCCTTCGTGCGTCTGTTTGAGTCGTTCTCCGACGTAGACACGACGTACATAGAGCCGCAGGGATACGACTTTGCCGCGATGGTGCAGAACACCAATACGTATGAACGCTACAGAATAATCAGCGAGCAGGGCAACGACTTCTCGTTCGCTCCCGAACCGAAGATGAAGTTCGGACCCTACTTCGGATGGCGATGGCTGTTCCTCGGATATACCGTCGACTTCAACGACTTGAAGAACAAGAGCCGAAGCACGGAGTTCGACCTTAGCCTGTACACAGCCGTCTTCGGCGTCGACCTGTTCTACCGCAAGACAGGCAGCAACTACAAGATTTCGCGCGCAAGCTTCAACCCGAGCTATTCCGTCAATACGCATCCGCTTAAGAACGTCGACTTCGACGGCATCAACGTGGGCATCAAGGGCTTCAACCTCTATTATATCTTCAACCACCGGCGATTCTCCTACCCCGCCGCATTCAGCCAGAGCACCATACAACGGCGCTCGGCGGGCTCGTGGCTCTGCGGAATGGGCTATACGAAACATTCGCTGAAGATTGATTGGGACAAGCTGTACGACACCGTGGCTGACCGGCTGGGCGAGGATGTGGCGTCGAGATGCATGGACAGCAACCTGAAGATGAAGGAAATCAAGTATACCGACCTGTCTGCCTCGTGCGGATATGCCTATAACTGGGTGTTCGCACGCAACTGGCTGGCTGCGGCGTCCGTGTCGATGGCGCTCGGATACAAGAACACTACGGGCAACGGCAACAACGACGTGCTCTCGTTCCACGACTTCAGCATGAACAACTTCAATATCGACGGCGTGGGACGCTTCGGCATCGTGTGGAACAACATGAGATGGTTCGCCGGAATGAGCGCCATAGTACATTCGTACAACTACAAGAAAACCCGATTCTCTACGAACAGCATGTTCGGAAGTCTGAACATCTACTTCGGTTTCAACTTCAGAAAAAGAAAGTAACAAAGGAGTCCAAGCCTAACAAATTCAATTATGAAAGCAACATTCTTAACAATCATAGCCTCAGCAACGCTGATGGCGCAATGCAACGCGGCTCCAAAACAGTCTGCTCCTGCCGTAGAACAGTCTGCAACTGCCGCAAAACAAACAAGTCGTGTAGCGAAACAGGCTGACGCTTCGCTACACGACTCTACACAAAAAACAATAAAACCTGCGTTCGAAGTGCAATCTGCCCCGAACGACAGCTCGCTCGTGATGCAGCACATCAGCAAGGCGCTGAAATACAAGGCGTCAATAGCGCAGAACATCGACGCCGACCGACAGCGACAACTGCTGTTGCTGCACATAGCACGCAGCTTCTGCGGCATTCCGTACGTGGCAAAGACGCTCGAGAACGACAGTAAGGAGAATCTTGTGGTCAATCTGCGACAGCTCGACTGCACTACGTACGTGGAGAACGTGCTCGCCGTCTACGAATGCGTGAAGCACAACCGCACCTCTTACGCCGACTATCTCCACTTCCTGCGACGCATTCGCTACGTTGATGGCAACGTCGACTACTCGGCTCGCCAGCATTACTTCACGGAGTGGATTGAAGAGAACACAAAGGACGGCTTCGTTCGCGAAATAAACACGCCTAATCCGCCGTTCAACACTCGACAGACGCTCTCTATCAGCTTCATGAGCACGCACACCGACGCCTATCCGATGCTGAAGAACAACCCAGAAATGGTGAAGCCGATTGCAGAAATGGAACGCCGCCTGTCGGGCAATACTTACATGTATATACCGAAGGGTGACATCAAGAATACGAAACTGCTGCGTTCTGCCATACACGACGGCGACATCATCGCTATCATTACAAAGAAAAAGGGTCTCGACACATCGCATATCGGCATCGCAGTGTGGCATAAAGACGGACTGCACATGCTGAACGCGTCGCAGATTCATAAGAAAGTGGTGGAGGAACCCATGACGCTGCACGATTATATGCAGAAGCATCCGTCGCAAGTGGGCATCAGAATCGTAAGAATCAACTGATTCTTACCACTACCATCAGGGGGTGCACTTGTCTCAAGTGCACCAACCAAGAAATATCAGAATTGTAAGAATCAATTGACTCTTACCACTACTCTCAGGGGGTGCGCTTGTCTCAAGTGCACCAACCAAGAAATATCAGAATTGTAAGAATCAATTGACTCTTACCACTACTCTCAGGGGGTGCACTTGTCTCAAGTGCACCAACCAAGAAATATAGCTTTGCCGCTTGCCAAAGCAAGAAGTACACCAATCAAGAAAAAAACTCATTCCAGTGCATCCTTAATATTCCTCATAAGCCCCGCATACTTCGCGCGTTTCACCGCACTCCCCTTGAACAGCTTGCGATATTCTTCCTCTGTAAGCGTAAGCCAGTCCTCGCGCTTCATCGCAAGCAGCTCGTCTGAAGGCTGCAGCTCAGGCGTTGTATTGGGCACAGCGAAGCGATTCCACGGACATGCCGACTGGCAGCGGTCGCAACCATATATATAAGGTGCGAGTTTTGCTGCAAGTTCGTCGGGAATTTCACCGCGATTCTCTATCGTCTGATAGTTTAGGCAAAGCCTGCTGTCGAACTTACAGGTGTCGCCGTCTTCATTGCGCTTCAACGCCTGCGTAGGACAAGCCTCAACACAGTTGTTGCACGTGCCGCAACGCGACTCCATCGGCTTGTCGTAGTCCACTTCTACGGGCAAAAACAACTCACCGAGGAAGAACATCGAGCCGGCATGAGGTATTATGAGCTGATGGTTGCGTCCTATCCAGCCCAACCCTGCCCGCACAGCCCAATAGCGTTCAAGCACGGGCGCTGAGTCGCAGAAGGCGCGCACCTGGTCGCTAAGCTCAAAACCGAGTCGCTCTGCCAGTTGGGAGAGCTTGTGCTTCACTACATCATGATAGTCCTTACCCAATGCGTACGACGCAAATTGCGGCGCGTCTGTGGGCATACGGCGCGACGGCGCATAGTTGAGCGCCACAGACACAATGCTGCGCACGCCAGGCACAAGCAGGCGCGGGTCGAAACGTTTATCGGGATAGTTCTCAAGATAGGCCATGCTGGCATTACAGCCTTCTGCTATCCAACGGCGGTAGCTGTCTACAACACTCTGCTCAACGGCATCCGCCTTCGCTATACCACAAGCAAAAAAGCCGAGACTCTTTGCCTCGGCTTTTATCAGTTCAGATGTTATGCTGTTTGTCATAAAATCACCATTTCAGATGTTATTTGATTTTATAAATATAATCAACATTAAGATGTTATGGATAACCATGTCATATATGTAATGGATTACCATCAAGACATTCTTGATTATATCATAAAATCATCAATTAAGATGTTGTGGATTATTTCAATAAAATCAAATCCTAATCTTCATTTTAATCGAAAACCTTGAAGCTGTATCCCTGATCCTTCAGCCATTGCAGCGAACGGGGCAAGGCGGTCTTCAGCTTCTCGATGCTCTTCAACGAGTCGTGAAACGTGATGATTGAGCCGTTGCGAGCGTATCGCTTCACATTCTCCACAACATCGTCGGCAGTAAGCCATTTAGAGTAGTCGCGCGTCACAAGGTCCCACATCACAATGCGATACTTGCGGCGCAGCCACAGATACTCTGCATGACTCATGCAGCCGTGCGGCGGACGGAACAGGTGGGAACCAATCAGCTCATTAGCCTTGTTGGTATCCTTCACGTATGTATGGGTGAAGTGCTTGAAGCCGCCCAAATGATGATACGTGTGGTTGCCTACCTGATGTCCCTCTGCCACAATCTGCTTGTAGAGTTCGGGATACTTGCGCACGTTGTCGCCCACCATGAAGAAGGTGGCGTGTATACCGAACTCCTTCAGCGTCTGGAGAATGAACGGTGTCGACTCGGGTATCGGTCCGTCATCAAACGTGAGATACACCGAATGGTCATTGTGGTCCATTCTCCACGACGCTCTCGGATAGAGCCATCGAAGCCATATTGATGGTTGTTCTATAAACATTGCTGACTATTTATTCTTCGTCGTTTTGTTTACTCTTAGTCGTACTTTGCGTAATATAGCCGTAGTACATGTCTATTCAAGTCGTACTTTGTCCATTAACCAACGTACTTTGCTTGTTCACCGTTGCGCTTATTCGCCTTGATAAGGCGTGCCACCCTTCGCCTGATATACAGCGTAGAGGGCATTAACGGTCTTAAGACGCTTGTTGGCGAGATTCTTATCGCAAGCCTGAGTCATGTCAGCGATGTTCTGCATGATGTAGAGCTGGCGAAGAACCTCGTTCTGCGACATCATAAAGCGCGAACCTGTGAGCTGCAGATAGTAGTCGGCGTAGCTCTTTGCGTCAGCCCAAACCTTGTTGAGGATGCACGCAGCGTCAGCCTTCTTGCCGATAAGGGCGTAAGCACGCGCCAAATCGCTTGCACCAGACATGAATGTGTAGGGCACATTATACTCCGGCAGCACCTTCTCCGACTTACGGAGCACTTTCTCGGCCTTTGCGTTCTGACCTTCAGCGATGAGCTGCATGGCAAGAGTAGCAAAGAGGTGGCGATGAGTGTAGCACATGCGCATCACAGTCTCGTCGATGTATAGTCCCGGCTTGTCAAGACCGCCCCACTTGAAGCGGTTCATCACGTTGTTATACGTCTTTTCCGTGTCGAAGTTCTTAGCTCCGGGTGCCTTAGTGTTGAACGGCGTTATGCGGTAAGCCAGACCCTCCTGCACGAAGTTGTCACCGAGATTCATGTAGTTGTCAGAACCCACGGTTGTAGCCACATACAACGGACGCTCCCAGTTGCACTGTGCAAGCATCTCGAGCATCATAAGGTCGTTCTTATAGATAGCACGCTTGCCGGCGAGCGAGATAACCATGCGATCTGGGATAGTATCGCTTGCCATCATCATGCCAGAGCGGCGCACAGCCTCCTTGTCGATAGTGATATAGAGCGTATCTGTAGGAATTATGTGCGTGTCGCTATCCTTAGAGCGCACCCAATACTTCAAAATGTTCTTCAACTCGAACGGCTCATCGCCGAACGCAGCGCGCGCCTCCTGCGGATAATCGCGGTAGAACTCGAGAAGCTGCTGCTTCATTCCAGGTTTAACCTCGATATAGTCGTTTGTTCCCGAGCAGAAGTCGATACGCGGCCAAGTGATAGGCACAGAAGGCGAATCGTAAGCCGGACGCTTCATCTGGTCGATATACCAGTCTGTCTGCAAATAAGAGAGGTTGCAGACACGAGCGTCTGTACGCACGCCCTCAGTCTCCTGGTTGTACCAAAGTGGGAAGGTATCGTTGTCGCCGTTGGTGAAGATGATAGGATTGCCCTTATCCTGCAACGTCATGAGATAGTTCTGACCGAAGTCGCGGCAAGTATAGCGTCCGCTGCGGTCGTGGTCGTCCCAGGTCTGCGAAGCCATCTGTATAGGCACGAGCAGACAGGCTACGCCTACAACACCGGCTACAGCGACATCGTTGCAATTTATCTTCTTCTTGAGCATATCGTAGATAGCCAGAACACCAAGACCACACCAGATAGCGTAAGCGTAGAACGAGCCTGCATAAGCATAGTCGCGCTCACGCGGCTGCTGCGGAGTCTGGTTAAGGTAGAGCACGATGGCAAGACCAGTCATAAAGAAGAGGAAGAACACAACCCAGAACTGGCGGATGCCGCGCTGACCGCGCCAAGCCTGCCAGAAAAGACCGATGAGTCCGAGCAGGAGAGGCAGACAGTAGAACACGTTGTGACCCTTGTTAGCCTTCAGTTCAGCCGGCATCTTACTCTGGTCACCAAGCATCCAGTCGTCGATGAACGATATACCGGTTATCCAGTTGCCATGCTCAGGCTCGCCGTTGCCCTGAATATCGTTCTGACGTCCGGCGAAGTTCCACATGAAGTAGCGCCAGTACATGAAGTTGCACTGATAAGAGAGGAAGAAGCGGATGTTCTCCATCTGAGTAGGCATCTTCACCATCACAGGCTCGCCGCAACGGTCGTAAGGCACCTGAGTGCCCTCAACGCCTCCCATCCAGTTCTCGTAAGCTCCAGCATGAGCCGACGAGTGCATACGTGGGAAGAGCATATTCTGAGCATATATGATCTTGTCCTTATGCGAAACCACGAAGTAAGAGTCCTTCTCATCCTTAGAAGCCTTCTCCTTGCGCTGCCAGATAGCAGCACCTTCCTTGTGCTTAGGCACGCACATATTGCCGTCGACGTCGTAAGCCACCTGCGAAGTGTAAGCCTGTCCGTAGAGCAGCGGTGAGTCGCCGTACTGGTCGCGGCTGAGATAAGAGCCGAGTGTGAACACGTCCTCCGGCGAGTTCTGGTCCATCGGCGGGTTAGCAGCCGAGCGGATAACGATGACTGCGTAGCTCGAATAGCCGATCATAAGCATCAGCATGCAGAGCAGAGCGGTGTTCTTGAAGCGTGATGTAACCACAGGAACAAGGTCCTTGCCAATCTTTTTGCGATAGTTCAAGCCGAAATAGATAGCTGCGAGTATCACCAAGCCAAGGATAGCTGCGCTCCATGTCATTCCACGGAACGGGATGCCGAGCATACCCACCGCAAGAACGAACGAAACGTTCTGACGCTTAAAGCTCTTGTCGACGTACGACTCGTATATTGCCCAAATAACAATAGCAACGAGCAGCACGATATAGATGATTTCGCCCGTATTGAACGGACATCCGAGAGTGTTCACGAACAGGAGTTCGAACCAACCTGCCACGGTGATGATGCCCGGAACGACGCCGTAGAGCACGGCAGCCACGAGGA
This sequence comes from Leyella stercorea, assembly GCF_019052365.1. Classification (GTDB taxonomy): domain Bacteria; phylum Bacteroidota; class Bacteroidia; order Bacteroidales; family Bacteroidaceae; genus Prevotella. The sequence goes on along the minus strand of NZ_JAHQUY010000004.1, from coordinate 28,501 downwards.
TGAACGAGCCTACAAGCGCTATGAGCGAACCCTTAAGCTCGATGTTCGGGAAGCGGCGGTAGCAGTATACAAGCACAATAGCCGGCAGACAAAGCAGGTTCAACAGGTGAACACCGATTGAAAGACCAGTCATGTATGCGATAAGCACCAGCCAGCGGTCGCTGTGAGGCTCGTCGGCGTGATCTTCCCACTTCAGAATGAGCCAGAAAACGATAGCTGTGAACGCTGACGAATAGGCATAAACCTCGCCCTCTACAGCAGAGAACCAGAATGTGTCTGAGAAAGTGTAGATGAGTGCGCCCACCAAGCCAGAAGCCTCTATAGCGATGAGTTTGCCGAGAGTCAGCTCGCTCCAATCCTTAAGAATGAGTTTGCGCGCAAGGTGCGTGATACTCCAGAACAGGAACAGGATCGTGGTGGCACTGAGCAATGCGCTCATCGTGTTTACCATACGCGCAACCTGCGACGGATCGCTTGCAAACTGCGAGAACAGGTTTGCGGTAAGCATAAAGAAAGGTGCTCCAGGCGGATGACCTACTTCGAGTTTGTAACCCGTTGTGATAAATTCAGGACAGTCCCAGAAGCTGGCTGTCGGCTCAATCGTAGAACAATATACGAAAGCCGCCACGAAGAACGTGAGCCAGCCAAGCACATTGTTCACTAATTTGTACTGTTTCATTGAATATTTATATAATATTTGATTTTATGTACCTATTTAATAAGGTGCGAGCACCGTTATTACTTATAATTAGTAAGGTGCAAAGATACAAATTATTATTTTCACAAGAAAACAGTTAATGATATTTAACCTGCGAGCATAGCAACTCTGCTGTTGCGGGCAGAGTTGCGTGCCGAAGGCGACAGGAAGCCTTACGGATTACTCGGAACGAAGGTTTCCCAGGTCTGATCGTCGTAAAAGACGCGAATTTCGGTGATTCGGCGCTGCTTCACCTCGCCGCTTTTCATAGCGAAGCCTGCCACATCAGCACTTTTTGCAGTATGGTTTACGCCCGGTTCAACAGGTGAGAATCCGCCATAGTGCGGCTCTGCGTTCGGCGCATAATCGGCATCAACCAACAGGTCGTTTTCAGTTTCGTTCCGGTCGGCATCCTTTTCGCCCTCCGCATCCTGCTTCACGAGCATGTCTCCCTTGCCGAACATGAGCCAGTCGGTAGAGATCTGAGGGTAGCGACTTTTTATTGCGTCGACGATCGCCAAGGTGGGGCGGGTGCGTCCTGTGAAAATACTGCTCAAAGTGGCGGGAGCTATTTTCAGTTGGTCAGCGAAATCCTGTTGGGTGCTTCGCTGCATCTCCATAATTTTCTTGATTCTATCCTTCATTTTACAGTTACTTTTTACGTTAGGCAAGCCAAAAACCGCCATTTTCGGCGTTTTTCGTTGCATTTACAAAGTTAAACAAAAAAAACAGCAAATGCAAGTTTTTGAATTTAAATTTTAAAATCAATATTTTCGTACACATTTACAAAGTTGTTTTTCAGAACATCGGACGCCGTATAGTTTTGTAGATTTGTGGATAAGCATATCGAAAAACGCCTAAATACATATATAACATTATATTTAACGATTTAGTATAAATCACTGATATAATTGCGCTTACCATAAGCGTTTAAACTGCTAAATAATATTCAATCGAGCATTTTAGCCGATATTTGGCGAATATTCGAAAGTGTTTACACAACGTAAACATACATTTCGGTGTCTTTCAAGCGTTTACACCGATTTATTATTATTGAATTTATATAATCACCACACTTTCAAATTATTGATTTGTGAATTAGAAAGTACAAATACACAATTCCAAAGTATTTACATTTACAAATCTTATTAAACGCATATAGCTTTACAAAAACAAATTAACGCCTGATTTAAATTTGTAAATGCACAATTCTTTATGTTAAGATATACGAAACGTGAATAATTTGGCTTCGGAAACTGCAGATTTTCGCAAAACAGAAAAATTACGAACGAGGGGAAAAGAATTTCAAAAAAGTGCCACGTACGAGGGCACAAAAATAGCCTAACTCCCATGAAACGTAGGGAATTAGGCTAAAAATTAAGGTCTTTCAGAATTTCTATTTTAGAGAAAATCGGGGCGAAAAACGGGCTGTTTTAGTGCAAAATGAAGAAGATAAGCTCCCTCATCAGGTCGTCTGTAGAGGTATTCAGACTGTCCAGACCCTTACTTTTGGCGTCTGTTTCTCTTATTTTGGCTAAAATCTGGAGAGTCTTCATCGCAGAGAAATTGCGCATCCCCACCCTATAGTCTTTCAAAGCCCACACCGATTTTAGTTCCAGAAAAGCGGCAAGGGTATTATCGTTGTTTTTGTCGGGTGCGTAGAACGCCACCATCAGGTTTTGGAAGAACGTGTAGAGCAACGGCAGGCACGAGAATAGCGATCCCGCCTTCGGGTTCTTGTCGAAGTATTTCACGATTTGGTTTGCCTTGAACACGTTGCGCTCGATGATGGCGGTCTTCAGTTCGAAGATGTTGAACTCCTTGCTCACACCAATCTCGCGCTCCACAATGTCGGGCGTCACGCGCCTGTTGTCGTCGGGAAGCGAGATCATCACCTTGTCGAGCTCCGAAATGAGTCGGCTGAGGTCGGCACCGATATGCTCTGCAATCATCGCAGCCGACTTCGGGTCGATCGCCACATGATTCTTCTTCAGATACGTCTCGATGAACGCCGGAAGCTCGTAGTCGCGCTTTTTCTTGCTCTCGAACACCACTCCTACAGCCTCCGCCTTGCCCACCACCTTCTTTCGGCGGTCGATGGTGCCGTTCTTGTAGGCTATGACGAGTAGCGTCGACGCCAGCGGTTTCTCGAAGTAGCGCTCCAGGGCGTCGAGCGACTTGAGTCCTTGCGCCTCCTTCACTATCACCACACGATGCGCAGCCGGCATGACGGGGTAGCCCTTCGCCATATCCACTACCTGTGCTGCGGTGGTATCCGCGCCGAACACCACGGTCTGATTGAAGTCGCGGTCGTCGGGGTCGAGCACATTTTCTGCTATGTAATCGGTAATACGGTCTATATAGTACGACTCGTCGCCCATGAGGATATACACCGGAGCGTATTTCCCCGACTTCAAGTCGCGCATAATAGCGTCGAATGTGACCGTAGCTTTCTTTTCTGCCATAATAATATATATAATAAGGTGTAAAAATACGCAAAACGGCATGCACAGCATCCGCTTTTTACGCAAAATGCACTAACTTTGCATAAGATAGCAAAATTACAAAAATGATTCGATTAAACCTACCATCTTTCGAAATAAAGTTATCGGGCACGAAAGAACAGCCCCGCATCTTCGACATTCTGCGCCACCGCTACGTAGCGCTCACGCCCGAGGAGTGGGTGCGCCAGCACTTCGTCCACTATCTGATAGAGCACAAGGGCTACCCTGCCGCGCTCATGGCGAACGAGATGAGCCTCAGTATCGGCAACAAGAAGCTGCGCGCCGACAGCGTGCTCTACAACCGCCACCTGCAGCCGCGCATGATAATGGAGTACAAGGCGCCGACGGTGGAGATAACGCAGAAGGTGTTCGAGCAGATTGCGGCGTACAACCTGTTGCTGCACGTAGACTACCTTGTGGTGAGCAACGGACTGCAACACTACTGCTGCCGCATCGACTACGACAAGCGCACGTACGACTTCCTGCAAGACATACCGACCTACGAGTCGATTGCCGACGACTGAAAACACCGACAAACGCCCCGACAGGCACGGTTTTTGCACATAAAAAACCATACTCACACCGTGCAAAGCCTAAGCGAAAGTCATCGGACGGCGAACGGAATCCGATCGGACGGCGGACGCAATCTGATCGGACGGCGAACGCAATCCGATCGGGCGGCGAACGGAATCCAATCGGACGGCGTACGGTGTCGGTGCGGATCGCGTTCGGAGAACGATGAAATATCGCAGGCTGAACAACGACATATCGCAGGCAGAACAACGATAAACAACAAGCAAAACAACGATATACATTAAACCAAACCACTATAAAACACATACAATTATGAAAAGAAGCCTTATCACAACAGCACTTGCAGCATTAGCCACGTGCGCCGTTGCGCAGAACCAGAACATCGCCTATCAGGACCAGAACGTGCGCTTCACCGTGATTACCGACGGAGCAATCCGCATGGAATACACGCCCGACGGACAGTTTCTTAACAACAAGTCGTTCATCGCCGTAGACCGCAGCTACCCTGCCACAGCCTACAAGGTGAAGAACACGCCGAAGACCGTCACCATCTCTACCGACCGCTTTGTCCTGTCGTACGCCAAAGGCAGCGGAATGTTCAACGAGAACAACCTGCGCATATCTTCCGTCAAGACGAAGCAGAAAGCCGCCGGCAAGCAGAAAGCCAGCAGCCTGTACACCACCTCGTTCAGCTGGCATCCGGGCTTGAAGGACAACGCTAACCTGAAGGGCACCTACCGCACGCTCGACGGATACGACGGCGACACGAATCTCGACTCGCACAAGATGCCACTCGAAGACGGACTCCTCTCGCGCAACGGATGGACGTTCATCGACGACTCCAACGGATATGTGTTCGACGACTCCGACTGGCAGTGGGTTGCCCACCGCCCGAACGAGGGCAAGACGCAGGACTGGTATTTCCTCGCCTACGGACACGACTACAAGAAGGCGCTGCGCGACTATACCGAGTTTGCGGGCAAGGTGCCACTGCCGCCGCGCTACGCCTTCGGCTACTGGTGGTCGCGCTACTGGACGTACAGCGACAACGAGCTGCGCAACCTCGTCACGAAGATGCACAACTACGACATTCCGCTCGATGTGCTCGTCGTAGATATGGACTGGCATTATGCCGAGCCTGCACGTGGCGGCTGGACAGGCTACTCCTGGAACCGACGCCTGTTTCCCTCGCCTAAGGGCTTCCTGCAGTGGGCAAAGCAGCAGAACCTGCAGACCACGCTCAACCTGCACCCTGCCGACGGCATAAAGCCCGACGAGGATTGCTACCCGGCTATGGCGCAGTGGATGGGCATGAACCCCGACGAGAAGAAGACTATAGAGTGGACGGCGTCAGACAAACACTTCATGCAGGGCTGGTACGAGAAGGTGCTGCACCCGATGGAGAAGGACGGCGTCGACTTCTGGTGGCTCGACTGGCAGCAGTGGAGCAACGACAAGCAGTTCCCCAACCTCAGCAACACCTGGTGGATCAACTATACTACGTTCACCGACATGGAGCGCAACCGCGAAACGCGCCCTATGCTCTACCACCGTTGGGGCGGACTGGGCAACCACCGCTATCAGATTGGCTTCTCGGGCGACGCCATAATAAGCTGGAAATCGCTCGACTTCCAGCCTTACTTCAATTCTACGGCGTCTAACGTGCTCTACGGCTACTGGAGTCATGATATGGGCGGACACATGGGCGCCCACTCCATCGACCCCGAGATGTATATACGCTGGATGCAGTTCGGCGCGTTCAGCCCTATCCTGCGCACCCACTCTACGAAGGACGCCGGACTGAACAAGGAGCCGTGGGTGTTCGCCGACCACGAGCGCGACATCCTGCACGACATAATTCGCCAGCGCTACCAGTTCGCACCTTATATATATAGCATGGCGCGCCGCACCTACGACGACGCCCTGCCGCTCTGCCGCCCTATGTACTACGACTACCCCGAGAACGAGGAGGCTTACGCCAACCGCAACGAGTATATGTTCGGCGACAACATGCTTGTCTACCCCATCACAAGTCCTATGCACGACGGCATCTCCACGCAACAGGTGTGGCTGCCTGAGGGCTGCGACTGGTACGAGCTCTCGTCGGGTACGCTCTTACGTGGCGGACAGACCGTCAGCCGCAAGTTCCAGCTCGACGAGTATCCTGTCTACGTAAAGGCTGGCTCAGTGCTGCCCGAATACGGCAAGGTGGAGAACCTCAGCAGCACGAGCGAACCGATAACCGTAGCCGTCTATCCGGGCAAGGGCGACAGCAGCTTCACGCTCTACGAGGACAACGGCAACGATAAGCACTACGCCAGCGAGTACGCCACCACGCTGCTCACCAAGCGCACGCTCAACGACAGCACCATAGCCGTAACCATCGGTGCGCGCAAGGGCACGTACAAGGATATGCCCGCCAACCGCCACTACACGCTCAAGCTGGTTGCGTCTACCGTGCCCGCCAGCGTGCAGATAGACGGCGCAGAGGCGTCTTATGCGTACGACGGCAACAACCTCTCGGTGCTCATCGACATCGCCGAGACCGACTGCGCCAAGGAGAAGACCGTCACCGTTACGTTCCCGAAGAACGCCGCGCCTGTTGCCGACGGACTCATCGGCATGTTCCGCCATATACAGCAGGGCTGCATAGCCATCAAGAGCCGCACGCCGGGCTTCTTGTTCAACGAGCAGTTGGGCACAATGGAGTCGACAGGAGTCGCTATCAGCTACGCCCCGCAGGAGGCAGCTGAGCGCATCGAGGCGTTCCGCCGCAACTACGCTAACCTGAAGCAGGTGCTTGTGGAGAGCGGACTGAAGGAAGCCGAAGCGGAGCAATTCGTACAAAAGGCTTATTAAACCACCCGTAGCGGAGGTCTCCGGCCTCCGCAACACCAAGTCTAACACAAACCACAAGCAATTAAAGCGTATGCATCATTGCTTGCTGCGGAGGCCGGAGACCTCCGCTACAGAAATAAACAACAAACAACAAAACATGGGAATAGGAAGATGGATTGGCGGTTTCCTCGGCTTTATCAACGGCGGACCGCTTGGAGCACTTGCCGGCTACGCCATAGGCTGGCTCTTTGAGAAGGGAGCCGAGGGCTTTAGCGACAACGCCGACAACACGTTCGACAACGGCACGTACAGAAACAGCAACGCATACAGCGGCAACACTTACGGCGGCTATTCAGCCCAACAGCAGTATGAGGGCGAGCGCAACTCGTTCCTCTTCTCGCTGCTCGTGCTCGCCTCGTATATCATGAAAGCCGACGGCAGGGTGATGCACTCCGAGATGGAGCTTGTGCGCACCTTCCTGCGCCGCAACTTCGGCGAGATAGCCGTGCGCGAGGGCGAGGAGATACTTCTGCGCCTCTTCGAACGACAGAAGCAGATGGGCGAAGCGGCGTTCAAGAACACCATACGCGAGTCGTGCGCCGAGATAGCGCAGCACATGGACTACTCGCAGCGTCTGCAGCTGCTCAACTTTCTCGTGCTCATAGCGCAGGCCGACGGCGCCGTGCCGCAGAGCGAGATCGACGCCCTGCACTTCGTGGCTGCCAGTCTCGGCATCTCCGCCGAGGACCTCAGCTCGATGCTCAACCTCTCTTCGGGCGGCAACAGCCTCGAAGCCGCATACAAGGTGCTCGGCATCGAACCGTCAGCCACCGACGACGAGGTGAAGGCTGCCTACCGCCGCATGGCACTCAAGCACCACCCCGATCGCGTGGCTACGCTCGGCGACGATGTGCGCAAGGCTGCCGAGAAGAAATTCCAGGAGATAAACGCCGCAAAGGAGACCATATACAAAGCAAGAGGGCTGTGATTTGCATCACAACCCCCTTGTACATACTTTTTCGATATAACTGGTCAAATATTTGCATCACAACCCCCTTGTACATACTTTTTCGATATAACTGGTCAAATAAGTGATTACGAGATAAATTCCGCCAAAAGATGTGATTCTATCGGATTTAATTTGTAACTTTGTCATATGCTAGCAAATACTTACTCGGTTGTGTTGCAGCACCAAGTTAAGTGAAAATCCTGACATATGCAAGTCTTTGTAAACAAATGTTTGTCAAGGACTTGCATTTATAACAAATAATTAAGCTGCGAATTTAATGAACACTAATTAAAACCAATGATGATGAAGGCTAATATTTTACGAAAGGGTATGATGCTCGTGGGTGCGCTCACGCTGAGTTTTTCAATCGCTCACGCCACCGACTGGCTTGAGAAAGGTGGAGTGGGGAAGCAAGATGCAAGTGAGGCATCGCTACAGATGCCGCTGCATTTTGAGGCAGGCTACACCCAGTTTCTCGACGATAGCGAGGACGCAGACACAAAAATCGTTACGCCAGTGAGTTGCGGTGTGTATGGCATCAGCACCGACGGCACCGTTTACACACTTCGCTACATTGATGGTGGCACCATTGGTGGCAAAAATGCGTGGAAGGTGGCTGACTTCACCCGAATCCCCCGTATGGAGAAGGAGGGGCTGATTATGTATAAGAACGACAACACTCAGCAGCTCTACCTTATTAAGCCTACCGGCGCGGTGGAGGCTCTGCCCAAGAAATATGTGAATGCCACCAACTTTGTTGACGGCATTGCCGCCGTGGCTACTGCCACTTCGGGCTATGCGTTGAACTGGACTTTCATCGACCGCAGTTTGAAGCCATTCGCCCCAGGTGTGGTGACACAGCCGATGCAGTTTGGCAAAAATCAATTCACCATTGCTCCGCTTCGTGGCAGTATGCGTGCCGTGTATGTGCCTAACGAGAACGGTTTTGATGGCAGTTGGGGATTCATGAACGGATTGGGAAAAATCGTGATTAAGCCACAATATAGGGAAGTGCGCTCATTCTCCGACAGCATGGCGCTGGTGGTTGAGAAAAACGACGATTTCTATTTTATTGATGTTACGGGGCGCAAATGCTTTGAGCCGAGGAAGGTGGACGAGAACATTTTCCCATCGTCGGTGAGCGACTACGACGGTGGTTTATGCACCATCGCCCCAATGGAGATAGGCGATAATTTCTATGCGCGCTACTACACCACATCGGGCAAGTTGAGCGGTGTGGCATTGTGGGGTTCGGCGCTCCATAACGGTAAGGGATATATGCGCTTTATCGACGAGGCTGAAAACGAGGAATTTCCTTCTGTCCTTATTATCCAGCCCAGCGTTGAGGGCTACGATGAAACTAAAGGCATGAGAATTGAAGCCGACCTACACACCGCAATGTGGGGCACACCATGGTACGACGAGGCAGATGTGGCACACTTCTCCGAAACCGAAACCTCGGAAGTGGGTGTTGGTTCGCACTACTGCTTCCCATGGACGATTGGTGCATTCAGCACCGACGGCTACGCCCCTGCCACCATCGTTTCGCCCAACGGCGACGTCACCTTCGAGGGCCTCATCGACCGCCAAGGCAAATTCCGCGTCGTCTACAAAGTGTATTGATTTAGAAATTAGAAGTTAGAAATTTAATATATCCTTGATATATAGGGCTTTTGTGCTACATTGGCACTCATAAATAAAGGGGCTGTGTCAAAATAGGCGCAGCCTCTTTTACCATATACACACAACAGCTGCAAGGGATACGCCTATTCTATCATTGCCGACTATTTCATAAATAAAGACAATAGGAAAGCAAAAGATTATCTTGACAGCGCATTATACTACAGCAAGGATGCGGTATCATATAGAGTTGCAGGCTACTACAACAACGCTTTAGGAAACGATGCCAAGGCAGAAGAGATGTGGAAGAAATCCATTGATTGCGACCCGAACTATCTGACTCAAGCAGAAACATGTGAAAAGATAGCGGCTTTGTATTACAAAAGAGGCGATTTGAAAAATTACGCCCTTTATATGTCGAAGATGTCGGAGGCTAAAGACAGTCTTTATACAAGAAAAAAGAAATATAACATGAGCGAATTGCAGTCGAACATAAATTCGTCACTCTCAATGAAAGACTTGCTGAACACCATAACATCTGCATCTATGGGCATACTTATTATTATATTATTATGTATAGTGGTATTCTCGTTAATGCTGCATAGAACAAGAAAGAGGCTGATCGCAGTACACAATAGACTGAAAGCAGAAAAACAAAGTCTGGAACAAGCTAAGACGCAGATTAAGTCGCTGAAAAAGGAAAGTGCAAAGAAATCGGACAAGATAGAGAGGCTGAATAACGACATAATGGTGGCATCGCAAAGCAGCGAAGCGAACGCACGATGCGGCAAGGAGCTATACCTACATATCAAGAACGGCGGCACAACCGTGACGTGGACCAAGCAAGACTACGAGCTGTGCATGGCTTACTGCAAGATAGAGTTTGCGGAGACAATGGCGGAGATTGAACGCTGCTACGGCAAGATTGCTCCTCGAAAACAACTGATCATGCTGCTGCAACACCTCAACTACGACTACGCTGCCATAGGCAGGGTGCTCGGCATAAACAGCGACTCTGTAAGAAAGAACATAGCACGCATCACGCCGCTTACGAAATAAGCGTAATGCACGCAGACCGATAAGAACGAACGAAACCGAAATAAGGTATTGGCTTCAGCGGCTTCTACAAAAAAAGACTTGGGATGTAACGATTTGCACCGTTGCATCCCAAGTCTTTTTTATGTGTTATGATATGTGAGTCTTAGAAGAAGAGATAGCGGTTGTCCACTACGTTTGCCTTGATGTAAAGCTCGTTCATGAAGTTGCCAGCCATCTGCATCTGACGCTGACGGAGACGCTGCATCTCCGACTTCTCGTCGTACTTAGCAGGACGCTGTGTCTTGTTTGTTACCTGGAACACGTAAACACCAGCGTTGCCCTTAACCGGGTGCTTAGAGAACTTGCCCTTTGCTGTAGCTGCGATAGCACCGCTCAGAGCCGGCTCGCTTGCGCCTGTTGCTGCTACGAACACCGGAGCAGCAAATGTAACCTGGTTAACCGGAGCTACTGTAGCACCCTTTGCCTTAGCGTCAGCCACCGACTTGGCTGTCTTTGCCTTAGCCATGAGCTGCTCAGCCTTCTTGTCCTTGATAACCTCTGCCTTTACGAACTCCTTAACCTGAGCGTCGTCGAGCGAGCGATAGCCGATCGGGTTGATGTTGTCGAGAACCACAATGAGGAGGTGGTCGTTGTCGCCGCACTCGTAGAGTGAAGAAACGGCACCCTTCTTAGCCTCGAACAACCAACGGAGAGCATCGCGTGTAGAGTGGATGCCTGCGAGGTAGTGCTCGGCTGTTGTGATGTCCTTGCGCTCCTGAACGTTGTAGCCGCTCTTTGCAGCGTTCTTCAGGAGATCCTCTGCTGTGAGGTTAGCGCTTACGAATGAGCTGAACTTGTTGTAAGCAGCAGAGTATGTATCCTTTGTGAAGGTGATGTTCTTCTTAACGACGGCTGCTACGTACTTTGTAGTCATTGCCTTGCGGTCTACTACCTGGAGCACGAGGTTGCCCTGAGCGAGTGTGAGGTTCTTGAGCTCGCCAGAAGCCATTGTGTTGAGGCTCTCGATGTAGTTCTTTGTGTCCTTGTCGATAGACGGAGCGCTCTGATACTGACGTGTTGTCATCCATGTCTTCTCGCCGGTCTGACCGTACTTCTTGGCTACAACCTCGAAGTCGGCACCTGCCTTAATGGCGTTGAGGATAGAGTCGGCGCGTGTAGCTGCCTCGGCTGCTGTAGCACCGCCTACCTGGATGGCGCGGAACTGGATTGAGTCGGGAAGTTCGCGCTTTGCAATGAGCTTCACGAGGTTGAGTGTGTTATCGTTCTTGTTCTCGATCACCTTGCTTGTAGAGCCTACAGCCATTGAGTCGAGACGCTGTGCGATGTCAGAAGGAAGGGCTTCCTTCTTAACTGGAACGCCGAGGTAGCTGACGAGCGATGTGCTCTTGCGCACTACGTCAGACGGGTCGGCTGCGGCTGCGAGCTCTGCGCTGTAGCCTGCGAACTCCTTCTGGAGAGCTGCGCGGTCGGCTGCAGAAGCCTTTACCTGAACGTCAATGTACTTGATGTCGCGTGTCTCTACATACTGCTTGAAGCGCGGCTTCATCTCGTCGTACTTAGCCTTGAGGTCGGCGTCGCTTACTTTGATCTTGCTGTCGTCGATGCTTGAGTAAGGGAAGGCTGCGAGCTGCACCTGGCTCTCCTGGTTCTGCTCGTTGAACGCCATCTTAGCCTCTATCTTGTTTGAGAGGAAGCAGTGAGCGAACAGACCCTGGTACTTCTGAGAGAGGAGCTGCTGGCGCAGAGTCTTCTCTACAAATGTCCAATACTTATAAATTGTATCGTACTGCTTAGCCATCTGCGGGTTGGCTGTCTGCTGTGTCTTGTACTCGGCGAGGAACTTCTTAAGAGCGTTAACGTCGAAACGACCTGTCTGCTGGTTGAAGAACGGAGTCTGCTGAAGCATAGGGTTGGTACCCTCGGTGAGAACCTGCTGGAGCTCAGCGTCTGTTACTGTAAGACCGAGCTTGTGTGCCTCGTTCTCTATGATCTTGGTCTGAACGTATGTGTTCCAAACCATGTCCTTAACCTGGTTGAGCTGGTCTTCGTTGAGGTTTTCCTGTCCCTGCTGCATCTTGAGCACTTCTGTGTACTCGTCTACAAGTTTCTGGAACTCTGTTACGTTGATTTTCTCGCCCAACACCTCGCCTACCTGCTGATGCTTGTCAGCGCTTGCAGAGTCGCATGAGCGGAACGCCTCTTCGGCGATGAAAGAGAAAAGGCCTAAGCCGATAATGCCTATCAGCAGTGCGCCTTTGCTTCTGATTTTTCCTAATGCTGCCATTTTTTTGTTTTTATTTTTTATTTATTATTTCGTTAGATGTAGGTTCGTGCATCTGTCCTGCAGCTGCTGCGAAGCCTGCCCTGCAAGGCGGCTCGCGGCGTAATGCCACAAAATGCGTACAAAAATACTAATTTATTGCCAAACAAGGGCACGTTTGCACGAAAAAGTGAGTTTAGCGGTTAACTTTTAGCTTTACCAACTCTATTTTCGTCATAGTGCTCTTGATAATGCGAAACTCATAACAGCCAATGGTTATCACTTCGTTGAGCTTCGGGAAGCTCTGGTACTCGTGCAGTATATATCCGCCTATGGTCATGTAATCGTCGCTTTCGGGCAGATCGAGATCGAAGAGGTCGTTCACCTTATCTATCTCCAGACGGGCTGAGAGCATATACTCGTTGTCGCCCACCTGCGTAGCGATGTACTTCGTGCTGTCGTGCTCGTCCTCGATGTCGCCGAATATCTCCTCAACGATGTCCTCGAGCGAGACGATGCCGCTCGTTCCGCCAAACTCGTCGACCACCACTCCGAGACTCTTCTTCTGCTGCAGGAAGATGTGCATGAGCTTCTGCGCAGCCATCGTTTCGGGCACAAACGGCATCTTGCAGACGCACTGGCGCCAGTTGTCGCGGTTGCGGAACATTTCGGAGCTGTGTATGTAGCCGATGATATGGTCGATGTCGCCCTCGTAGACGATAATCTTCGAGTTGCCGCTCTCTACGAACTTCTGCATCAGTTCGTCGACGGTGCAGTCGTTGACGTCAACGGCGTTCACCTCAGTACGCGGCACCATACAGTCGCGCACCTTGCAGTCGGAGAAGTCGAGGGCGTTCTGGAATATCTTCACCTCCTCGTTAATCTCCTCGTCGCTATGTGCATTCTCGATGCTCGACTGCACGAGATAGTCGAGGTCTACCTTAGAGAAGCCTTCGTCATCGGCTTCCGCCTCCATGCGTATGCCCACAATGCGCAGCAAGCACTTGGACATGAGCGTAGAGAAGCGGCTTATAGGCCACAGGAGGATGTAGAAAAGATAGGCTGGCACGGAGAATACGGACAACAGGCGGTTGGCGTTGTTCTTGAACAGAATCTTAGGCAAGAACTCTCCTGTGAAAAGAATGACGAGTGTGGAGAGCAACGTGTCGGCTGTCACCTTCATGCCGTCATCGAGCGAGCTGAAGATAGTGCTGTCAAAGAGGCGTGCCACAAGGACACCATACACCACAAGCACGATATTGTTGCCCACAAGCATCGTGCTTACAAAGCCATTGGGATGATTGTAGAATTTGGAAATGATTTTCTTCGCAATGCCATTTCCTTCGCGATCCATCTCGGCGAGCATTCGGTTGCTCGACACGAACGCTATCTCCATTCCTGAAAAGAATGCCGACAGCGCCATTGTTACGGCTATGCTAATTAAAAGAGGTATGTCTGCTTCCACTATAGTTTAAATATTGGTTCTTATATATTTGGGGTGTTGAGGGGGTGTGATTCTGAGGGGTTGAGGGTTGTGATGCTGAGGAGTTGATGCTGAGGAGGTAAAGATGAAATTCTGCCAACAAGTTGACAAGGAGATACAAATCTCACCATCTCAACATAACACCATCTCACCTTTACCGATCCCGCAGTCGGCGCTGCGGCTTAATTTGCTGACGCATAGCAGCCTTTACAGTGTCGGGGGCGGTAGTTATTGTGTCACCATCGCTTGAGAGCTGTCCCTTCTCGAACGAACCAGATGTATTCGAAACGTAATAGTTGGTCATGCGCTCGTCGCTACGGAAATAAGCTCCCTCAAGCGTTCTTTCAGGAGTGACGAGCTTAGAGGGCTTGTTCGAATAGAGTTCGTGAGCCGCTTCGTCCCAAAAGAGCTGCTCGCTGTTGAACTTCAGTCCGTCCTTGGTGAGCACACTCACACGGCTGCGCAACTCCCACAGCTTCTTCTGGTCGTAATAGTAAGCTGTATCTGCCTGTATGTACGACTGCACATGGAACTTCTCATCGAACTGCTCGAAGAACACGCCCTTCTCGAAGATCCAGCGCGACGGGTTGCGCACGGTGTTCACCTCCCAACGCTCCGTCACGATGCGATATTTTATGACACCCGAGTCAGAGATTAGGGTGTTGACGCCGTAACTCGTCATCATTGACACCGAGTCGCGGTCGTGTATGGCTGGCGCCGTGTGCTCCTTCTGCTCTTCGCAAGAAGCAAGCGCCACGATGCACAACATAATGATTACTATGTACTTGGATAGTCTCAACGCTTATTCAGAATAGAATTGTTTTCTGTTACTCCATCTTCCACTTGGCGAACCAACGTTCGTTGAACGTCAGACCGATATTGATGCGGAACGAGTTCTCTGTGACGAATGTCTTCGAGTCCTGACGCACCCACTGTGCCGAGATATTAAGCAGCGAGCGGTTGTTGTAGCCGTTTACGATAGGAATGCCGAAACCAGCGCTCACGCTGTACTCCTTAGGTCCGTTCTGACCCTTTATCTTCAGATAATCGGTAGCATACGATGCACCCATGCGGTAGTGAACACGCTTGAAGAAGCTGCGGCTACGCTCGTCGGGACAGAACTCGCCGCCTACAGTCATCTTATGACGGTCGGCAAACTGTCCGCTTACCAGTTCGTAGCTGTTTGTAGAGGTGTCGAACTTAGGATAAGCCACCGACGACCACTTCTGCAGTGTGTAGTCGGCACCTACACGCCAGCGGTTTGCGTGGTTCCACATAAGACCTACGCCGTAGCTGTGAGGCAACTCCAAACCGTTGCCGATAGAGTATGTAGCTGTGTCGGCAACTGCTGTCTGCGCATTGGTCGATATAATCTGACACTTCGGGTCTGAACTGAGTTTGTGACCAAGTCCGTAGGTTACGCCCAAAGTGATGGCGTCGTTCTTCGTAATCTTCTGAGTATACTGCATACCGAAGTCGAGCTTATAGTTGTGCACCTCGGCTGTGTAGTACTTGGAAAGCGTGTTGGCATACGCATCGGTGTAAGAGTTGACAACCGAGCGACTGTAGTCGCCCCAGAGATATGCAGCATTAACACCGATAGCGAAGCCCTTGAACGGACTCCAGCCCAAACCTAAGTAAACCTGGTGCAAGCCGCCCGTACCCGAATATGTATTGGTGGCTTTCACTACAGATGTGCTTCCGTCGGTGCTGTTGAGCGCCTTAGTGTTAGAATATGAATAGCCGATGTTGCTGAACGGCAACAAGCCGAAGCTCAAGCCGAGACGCTTTGCAAGGCGGAAACCGGCAATAACATACTCGAAGTTGGCGTTCTTGGCGTTCACCTTCACGCCACTCTCGCTATAGTTTGTGATCTGACCCGATATGCCAGCGTCGAAGATGAACGACAGCGAGTCGATGGTTGCATACGACGCAGGGTTAAGGCTATTAACCTGGTTGTGCTCGTTGAAACCGATGCCGAGTCCGTTCATGCCACGATTGAAGCCACCCGACTGCTCGCCGAGCGTGCCCAAACCATACTGACTATAGGGTGAATTAGTGCCGCTTTGAGCCGCAGCAACCAAAGAAACCGCAGCAAAGAGGACTGTTGTGAGTGCTTTCCTCATTTATTTTATCTAATTAGATTTTAGAAATGCTATTATATATAATATGTATATAGAGGTGTTTTTATAACCCTTTGTAGGATAATGCTTGCAAAATTATCGAAAAAAAACGAGATAATGGCAGAAAAGTGAGAAATTAAAGTTATTTTTGCACCATGAAACTATTTGAAAGGTTATTTAAATACATATCATTAGCGATTTTGCTGTGTTTTTTCTCCCCTATCACAGCTTCTTCACAGGACAACAAGCCGACTCAACAAGCCGACTCAATAGAGATAAGTCTGCTGACATGCGGACCGCGCCAGCAGGTGTACAGCATGTACGGACATACCGCTATACGCTTTCTTGACAAGCAGAGCGGCAGAGACCTCGTCGTCAACTATGGCATGTTCTCGTTCGATAAGCCCTACTTTGTGCTGCGCTTCGTGTTCGGACTCACCGACTACGAGATTGGCATCAACACCTTCGAGATGTTCAGCTGGGAGTACGGAAGCACGGGATGCGGCGTAAGACAGCAGGTGCTCAACCTGACTGCGCAGGAGAAGATGGCGATAGCACAAGCCATCGACCGCAACTACGAACCGCAGAACCGCGTGTACCGCTACAACTTCTTCTACGACAACTGCACGACACGTGCCCGCGACATTATCGTGAACAACCTGAGCGGCAAGGTCGTTTATGAAGCCTCAACACCTCAACACCTCAACACCTCTGCACAGTACCCGCCGTTCCGCGAGTTGATACACCTCTACAACGAGGAGCACCGCTGGGCACGCTTCGGCAACGACCTGCTTCTCGGCGTAAAAGCCGACCGCAAGACAACGTTCGAACAGCAGCAGTTTCTGCCCGAGCGTCTGTCGGACGACTTCGAACACGCAGTGATCGTGAACACCGACGGTACAAAGCGCAAGCTCGTGAGCCGCTCGTTCTGGGTGCTGGAACCGGCAGCTAAGGATATCAATGCCGAACAGGCAAGTCTGAGCGCATTTGATATTCTCTCTCCGATGGTCTGCCTCGGCGCTTTCGCACTGCTCACACTGGTAGTGGCAGCAATAGAACGCCGCCGCAAGCGCCTTGTTTGGGCGTTCGATGCAGTAGCAATGCTCCTCACCGGCGCATGCGGACTGATAATGTTCGCCATGATTTTCTCGCAACATCCTACGGTAAGCCTCAATCTGCAGATACTTCTGCTCAACCCGCTCAACCTCTTCATGCTGTACAGCGTAGCAAAGGCGGCACGCCGAAACCGCATACACTGGTGGACAAAAACATGGAGCGCAATGATAATTCTGCTGCTTTTGGGCAGTTTTCTGCAGTCGTATGCAGAAGGCGTGACAATTGTGGCACTATCTTTGCTATTAAGAAACATATTGAACATATATACATTTAATAATAAGGGCGACAGACAGCCCAAGCATAAGGCATAAGACACGAATATGAACAAATACATATCGACGATAATGATGTTGGCGGCACTTGCTGGCACGGAGCTGCAAGCACAGACTTTGCAGTCTGCGCCGTGCCTTGTTGTGAACATCACCATCGACCAGCTGCGCACCGACTATATAGAGCATTTCTCTCCGCTTTACGGCGAGGAAGGCTTCCGCAAACTGCTGCAGAATGGCTGTGTCTATGAGGCTGCCAACTACCCATTCTCGCCCGTAGACCGCGCTTCGGCAATAGCCACTATCGCTACCGGCGCTACTCCTCACTACAACAACATCGTAGGCACTAAATGGCTCGACCGCAACACGTTACGCCCGGTATTCTGCACAGACGACGAGACATACAACGTGTCGCCGCAGAAGATTGCCACCACCACAGTAAGCGACGAGCTGAAGATATTCACCAAGGGCGCCGCCCTCGTCTACTCGACCGCTATGGAGAAGGACGCCGCCGTAATCTCGGCAGGTCATGCAGCCGACGGAGCGTTCTGGCTGAACGAGAAGACCGGACAGTGGACCACCTCTACATATTACTCTAAAGGCGCGCAGGGATTCGTGCGTGCATACAACAGCATCTCGCAGAAGCGTACCAACGGCGACAACGACGCTGTTGCCGACCTTTCGGTGGCTTGCATCAACGACTTGCAGCTCGGACGCGACAATGTTACCGACATGCTGTCTGTCACCTTGTCAGCAAAATGCACCGATGTCACCCACTGGCAGACAGAAATGGAGATAGTATATCTGAAGCTCGACCGCACTTTAGCCTCGCTCGTGAAGCGCATTGAGGACAAAGTGGGCCGCGACAACGTGCTTTTCGTACTCACAAGCACCGGATATACCGAAGACCAGCAGCCCGACTACGAGCGTTTCCGCATTCCTTCGGGCACATTCTACATAAACCGCACATGCAACCTGCTCAACATGTACCTCGGCGCCATCTACGGTCAGGCGAAGTACGTAGAAGCAAGTTTCCACAACCAGATATATCTCGACCACAAGCTGCTCGAGCAGCGCCACCTCAGCTACACCGACGTCATCACACGTTCGAAGGAGCTGCTCGTGCAAATGTCTGGCGTGCGCAGTGTTACGACAAGTCCATACAGTCCGGCTGTGTCGGGCGACCTCTTCATCGAGACTGCCCCAGGCTGGAAAATCATAAACGAAGACACTAACGAGAACTACTTTTCGCGTGCCGCCTTTGTACCCTTCCCCATCATCCTGTACGGAAGCGGAATAAAGGCAGAGCACATCAATACACCGGCCACCGTAGACCGCATTGCGCCTACTGTTGCCAAGGCTATTCGTATACGTGCGCCTAATGCCTGTTCGGTTGCGCCATTGCAATAAAAACCAACTTACACATATATTAATGGCGATATATGGATTTTTTTTTGTAATTTTACACCCGAATAAGTATTTAAGGAAAAAATAAAAATAATATACAATGAATTTCAACAAATTTTTACAGTCATTGTTTGGCAACAAGTCATCAAAGGACATGAAGCTTATCCAGCCACTCGTAGATAAAGTGAAGGAAGCATATCCAGAGATCAAGGCGCTGAGCAACGACGAATTGCGCGCACGCACCAAAGAACTGCAAAAGTACGTTCAGGACTCTGCCAACGAGCAGAAGGCAAAGATTGCCGAGCTCAAGGCTAAGATTGAGGACACACCTATTGACGAGCGCGAAAGCATCTTCAACGCTATCGACAAGTTGGAGAAGGAAGTGCTCGAAATCTACGAGAAGGCACTCAACGAAGTGATGCCGGTAGCTTTCAGCATCGTGAAAGACACAGCACGCCGTTTCGCAGAGAACGAGGAGACAGTAGTAACAGCTACCGACTTCGACCGCGAGCTCGCTGCCAACCCGAAGAACGACTTCGTAACCATCGACGGCGACAAGGCTATCTATCACAACCACTGGACAGCAGGTGGCAACGACCTGAAGTGGGAAATGGTTCACTACGACGTACAGCTCTTCGGCGGTATCGTACTGCACCAGGGCAAGATTGCGGAGATGGCTACCGGTGAGGGTAAGACTCTCGTGTCTACACTCCCTGTATTCCTCAACGCTCTTACCGGCAACGGCGTTCACGTCGTAACCGTCAACGACTACCTCGCAAAACGCGACTCTGAGTGGATGGGCCCGCTCTATATGTTCAACGGACTCTCTGTCGACTGTATCGACAAGCACCGTCCCAACTCGCCTGAGCGCCGCAAGGCTTACATGGCAGACATCACATTCGGTACGAACAACGAGTTCGGTTTCGACTACCTTCGCGACAACATGGCTATCTCGCCTGCCGACCTCGTGCAGCGCAAGCACAACTACGCCATTGTCGATGAGGTCGACTCTGTGCTTATCGACGACGCACGTACTCCGCTTATCATCTCCGGCCCTATCGCCAAGGGCGACGACCAGATGTTCGAGGAGTATCAGCCGCTTGTAGAGCGCCTCGTAGACGTTCAGCGCAAGCTCGCCACACAGTATCTTGCTGAGGCAAAGCAGCTCATCAGCGAGGGTACTGCCAACAAGGACCAGAAGAAGATTGAGGAAGGATTCCTCGCATTATACCGTTCTCACAAGGCTCTCCCGAAGAACAAGCCGCTTATCAAGTACCTCTCTGAGGAGGGTATCAAGGCAGGTATGCTCAAGACCGAGGAGTACTACATGGAGAACAACAACCGCCACATGCCGGAGGCTGTAGAGCCGCTCTACTTCGTTGTAGACGAGAAGCTTAACAGCTGCGACCTTACCGATAAGGGTACAGCATGGCTTGCAGCACAGGTGAACGACAACGAGCTCTTCGTGCTGCCCGACATCACTTCAGAGCTCTCGGCTCTTGAGAACGAGAAAGACCTCAGCGAGCAGGAGCGCCTCGACAAGAAAGACGCCATGCTCAACCACTACGCCGTACAGTCGGAGCGTGTACATACCCTGCAGCAGTTGCTGAAGGCTTACACCATGTTCAACAAGAACGACGAGTACGTTGTTATGGACGGCGAGGTGAAGATTGTCGACGAGCAGACAGGCCGTATTATGGAAGGCCGCCGCTGGAGCGACGGACTCCACCAGGCTGTAGAGGCTAAGGAGCACGTAAAGGTGGAGGCAGCCACACAGACATTCGCTACCATCACACTGCAGAACTACTTCCGTATGTACCACAAGCTCGCTGGTATGACCGGTACTGCTTCTACTGAGGCAGGCGAGTTCTGGGACATCTACAAGCTCGACGTTGTAGAGATTCCTACAAACCGTCCGGTGCTCCGCAAGGACCTCGACGACCGTGTATACAAGACCAACCGCGAGAAGTATGCAGCCGTTATCGACGAAATCGTAGAGATGCGCAACAGCGGTCGCCCGGTGCTCGTAGGTACCACATCGGTAGAGTTCTCTGAGCTTATCTCTAAGATGCTCAACATGCGCAAGATTCCTCACCAGGTGCTCAACGCCAAGCTCCACAAGAAGGAGGCAGACATCGTGGCAGAGGCTGGTCGCAGCACAAAGGGCATGGTAGAGATCACAGAAGAAGACGGCAGCAAGCACTTCGAGGAGCGCATGCTCGGCGCCGTTACCATTGCTACCAACATGGCAGGTCGTGGTACCGACATCAAGCTCACCAAGGAGGTTAAGGAGGCAGGCGGTCTTGCCATCATCGGTACAGAACGCCACGAGAGCCGCCGCGTCGACCGCCAGTTGCGTGGTCGTGCAGGTCGTCAGGGCGACCCGGGTAGCTCAGTGTTCTACGTATCGCTCGAGGACAAGCTCATGCGTCTGTTCGCTTCAGAGCGCATCGCAAGCCTCATGGACCGTCTCGGCTTCAAGGAGGGCGACCGTATCGAGAACCCGATGATCTCTAAGAGCATCGAGCGCGCACAGAAGAAGGTTGAGGAGAACAACTTCGGTATACGTAAGCACCTGCTCGAATACGACGACGTGATGAACAAGCAGCGCACCGTAATCTACGAGAAGCGCCGCCACGCACTCATGGGCGAGCGTATCGGCATGGACATCACCAACGTCATCTGGGACCGCGTAGTGAACATCATCGAGACAAACGACTACGCCGGATGCCGCGAGGACTTCCTCAAGGTTCTGGCTATGGAGTGTCCGTTCAGCGAGGAGGACTTCGAGAACGTACGCCACGACGAGCTTGAGGAGCGTGCTTTCCAGAGCGCAATGGCTACCTTCAAGCGCAAGACCGACCGCATCGAGAGCGTTGCTTGGCCTATCATCAAGGAGGTTGAGGAGAACCAGGGTGCTATCTACGAGCGCATCATGGTGCCTATCACCGACGGCAAGCGCGTCTACAACATTCCGTGCAACCTTAAGGAGGCTTACCGCACCGAGGGTCGCGACGTTGTTAAGCAGTTCGAGCGCGTCATAATGCTCCACATCATCGACGACTGCTGGAAGGAGAACCTCCGCCAGCTCGACGAGTTGCGCCACAGCGTGCAGAACGCTTCTTACGAGCAGAAGGACCCGTTGCTCATCTTCAAGCTCGAGAGTGCTAAGCTCTTCGACTCGATGGTGAACGACATGAACAACCGCATCGCTTCTATCCTCACACGCGGACAGATTCCTGAAATGCAACAGCAGCAGGAGGTGCGCGAGGCAGCTCCCGAGGAACGTACACAGCGTCAGCAGTATACCGAGCAAAAGGCCGAACTCAACGACCCTGCACAGCAGGCTGCCGCTAACCACGACACCCGCGAGAACATCGAAGAGAACCACACTCCGCTGGTTAAGGACAAGCTCCCGGGACGCAACGACCCGTGTCCTTGCGGAAGCGGCAAAAAGTTCAAGAACTGCCACGGCAAGGGTCTTGAGTAAAGAAATCGCATAAAAATTCTAAGCTTAAGAAGGCTTAGATAGACTTAGATAGGCTTAGATAGGCTTAGAAATACAATAGCAAAAAGGCTGAGTTCCGCATTGGAACTCAGCCTTTTTTGTTTATCCTTCTACAGCCGAAATCGTTACGTCCGTAAACTTGTCCATGTATTCGATGACGCGCAGTGTGTCGGTAGTGCCGCGCTTCACCTTCAGCTGTATATCCGCCTCGATGAACTCGCCCTGCGATGTGCGGCGCTCCTTAATCTGATAGGTCTGCACGTCCATTCCGTCGTATCGCATGCTTGCTATCACCTGCCGCACGCTCTCTATCGACGTAGCCGAGAACGACACCTCTACACTTGTGGTGCCGAGCTGCGGAATCATGGCGTTTATCACCTCCAAGCCAAGCAGCACCATCGCCGTAGCCAGCGTCGCTGCAACGTACATGCCTGTGCCGCAAGCCAGACCTATCGCCGCCGTAACCCAAAGTCCTGCTGCCGTAGTGAGTCCGCGCACCACGTTCTTCTGAAAGATGATGGTTCCGGCTCCGAGGAAGCCGATGCCCGACACCACCTGCGCCGCCACACGCGATGAGTCCTTCAGGTCGAAGCCGAAACCGAACTGCGACACGACGCAGAACAGTGCGCTGCCCAACGCCACAAGAAAATGGGTGCGGAAGCCCGCCTCCTTCGCTCTATACTCGCGCTCAAGACCTATCGCTCCGCCAAGAACAAGAGCGAGCGAGAGCCGCATTATCAAATCAATATACGAAGTCTCCATAATCGTCCCTCCTTTTGCTTTTATAATCAGATCGTAGTTTAATTGAAAATACAAACTTACATAAAATTGACGAATAAAACGAGGTTTTTATTGTAAATAGTCCTTTGGCTGCGCTATCAATGCTTATTTAGAAGAAAATAGAGGGCAAAACTTGCGCTATTCCAAAGAAGTCGTATCTTTGCAGACGAATCTAAATATTAAGAATTATGAAGAACTACAAATATGTTGTGTATATATATAATGTGTGCAACGTTCTGATGCATGAAAAAATGAAGCCCTTTATATTATTGTTGACACTTGCTTGTATCGTTTCGTGTGGAAGCAATCGTCGTGCAAATGCGTTTCTGTCGCATATTGATACCCTATATCAGCAGAATCCTGCTGAAGCCATTATTGCTATAGATAGTTTTATGTCATGCCACAATGATATGTCGCAACATAATCGTATGCTTCTTACTCTATATCGTTTAAGGGCTCAGAATTCTGTCGGTGAGCCGTTCGCTTCTGATTCTCTGGCACGTAAAGTGGTGGAGTATTTCGACGACAACGGCAGCGTTGAAGAGCAAATGTCCGCCTATTATGTGCTTGGAAGCGTTTATCGCGACCTTGACAATTACCCAGAGGCGTTGGCCGATTATCAGAAGGCGGTTGCGTTGGCTGACACAACAGACGGCAATAAAAATAACGCTTTCCTCAATCGTGTGTATGGACAGATGGGCGACGTGTTGTTGAGCCAACTTGCTTTCAACGAGGCAGGCGTTGCCTACTCTCTGGCTGTACGTTTTGCTTGTAAAGATAAGGATACGCTTGGTGTGTTGCTCTCAAAAGAGCAGATAGCTAATGTGCTTTATTTGCAAAATCGGCGAGACGAGGCGTGTAAGTTGAGAGAGTGGCTGCATGATGAATATCTGAAAAACGGTTTTGTGCGAGAAGCTTCAAAGGTTCTTGTACCCAATGTGTCTACTCTGCTCGGAAGAGGCAAGGTGGAAGAGGTGGGTCGTATATTACGCTCTTACGAAGAGCATTCTGGAGATGTGGATAGTCTGGGCAATGTAGTTAGTGGACTTGAAAAATACTATAACGACAAAGCCAATTATCTTTTGGCTAAATCGGATGTGTCAGGTGCTTTGGGTTATTATCGGAAAGGCATGCGCTCTACCGACGACCACGAATACAGAGAAGCGTTTCTGCGAGGACTTGCGCAAACTTACAAGAAGCTGGGCTTGTCCGATTCCGTAGCTAAATACTCTGAGCTTGCTCGCCGTGAAAACGATTCTGCCTATGTCGAACTGTCTACGTTGAGAATGCAGCAGATGCAAGCGGCATACAACTATAGCAGTAAGGAAACAGAGGCGCTTGTGGCTAAAAGCAAGGAGGCAGAAGCCACAACACGATTAAAAACGGTTGTGCTCTCATTCCTCGTGTTGTTGTCTGTGTTGGCGTTGCTTTTTTTGAGAGAAATACACAAGAAATCAATGGAGCGCATACGAAGAATGCTACAGATACAACAGTTGGAGGCAGAGAACGAATCAAAAAGAAACAACCTTCTTGCACTCGAACAAGGAAAGAAAGACCTCGACATATTGATGTCTAAACAGCAATCAAAGATAAATGCTCTTATCGAAGAGAAGAAAGAATTGGTTGCAAAGCTTCAAGGAAAAGGACGTTCGTCTGCCGATTCGTCCGATGGTACAGACGATCAGAACGGCTCTATAATCAGCTTACTCTGGCATATCGTTGACAAGACTCCGAGAGCCGCTACGAGAAAAGAGTGGAATCAACTGAAACTATACATAGAGGAGTTCTATCCGCAGACTTTTGCTTTGAAATCTGTAGTTAGCCCATTCGAATTTGATGTGATGATCCTTGTCAGGTTAGGTTTTAAGCCGTCCGAAATAGCAGTGCTTACAGACAGTTCTTTGCCGAATGTATCTAATGCACGCAAAAGGATGTATGAAAAACTGACAAAATCGAAAGGCTCTGCTAAGGATTTCGACGAATATATTAAGACGCTGATATAGAACATGTTATAATCTATCAAACTATTAATTTAATGAAGTTTTGTGAAGTATTGTGAACTTTTTTGTTAAGCAATAAAAGTCGTTTTTTAATGAATGTCGGGCTAATTGTGTTACATTTGCAGCGAACAAAATTATTTATGCTTATGAGAATACCAAATCTAATTAACCTTTTTGTGTTTGCGCTGATGTCGTATAGTCTTGATGTTTCTGCGCAGACAGATACTGTGAAAGTGTTTGTCGGCGGTGAGGTGTTCGATGGAGATGCAAATGGCGAACGTGTGGCATGGGCTACGGTCCGGCTGCGGTCGGCTGCAGACAGCACGCAGACATACAGCACTGCGACAGACCAGAATGGTGTGTTTCGGCTTGAGGATATTATCAAGGGCAAGTATAATATGGAGGTGTCTTGTGTAGGCTATGAAACCGAGTCAAGGACAGTCATGGTCGGTAATGACACCATACTTCCGTCATTCGTATTGAAGGAGTCTGCGCACATGCTTAATGAGGTGCTCGTTAATGCTAAATACACAAAGATGAACCATAAGGGCGGTTATGTGGTGCAAGTGAAGGGTAATCCGCTGGCAAAGGTCAGCTCAACAGAGAACTTTTTGAGCACTATTCGTGGCATATCCATATCTGACGATATACGTGTGTTCGGCAAGCAGGGAGTGATAATTGCGCTCAACGACCGTGTGATAAGCTACAAGCAGCTTAAAGAGATACCGACTTCAATGATAGAGCGTATAGAACTTGAACAGCAGGCTCCGTCGGAGTATGTGAGTGGTGGCGTTAAGCCGCCGCTTCTGCGTGTGGTCTTGCGCAATGAACCTGGTCTGTTAGGGTCAGTAGGGCTTTCGTCATGGTATTGTATGGATGAGAGTTGGGCGTTGACGGAGACCGCAAACGCTCTGCTTTCGTTGGGCAAATTCAGTCTGCTCAACAACTTCAGTAACACAAACGGATTCTGGAGGGACGGAATCAAACAGGATGTCTTCTATGCCGACCACGAAACACATCAAAAGGCAGAATCGCGTCAAAAGCTGAAGCGTTCGCTGCAAAACGACTTGAATATGCGTTATAGCTTCACGCCATACGACCATATTGATGTCAATGCCTCGTATTCTACGCATAAAGAAAGCGGCAAACTTCTGAACACGGGGGATGTTGCGTTGTTCAACGAGCATGGGCATGACTCCAACTACGGCAACGGAGTAAGCGTGAAGATGGTGAAGGGATTGAAGAAGGACGGTGTGAGCAAGGTGTCGGTGAAGGGTTCTTACTCCGAATCGCATTTCAAGGAAGACCGTAAGTACGAAGCCTTCTCGTCCGGCGTACAGTTGATGGACATCGACAATGGCAGATACAATGCCGACATCAGCACAATACTTACATACGCTATCGGCAGGAGTCATTCGCTGAAGGCGGGCGTGAACTATAATAGGATATCGGAACTGAACAGCTATAAAAACCTTGGTGGAAACACTGTTAAGTTTATGGACGACACTGACAACAGGCTCTCCGTGGCGCAGACGCACGGAATGGTGGAGTATGAGAACACTATAGCTGGCAAGTATTATCTGAAGGCGGAGATGAACTTCGACCATTACAAACTGGGCTACGATGACCATCTTGCCGGTGCACGTATTGCGAATGTCAGCAACGGACTATATGGCAGCGTGTCGGGTTACATTCCGTTCAATCAGGAAAAGCAGCGCTATCTGAACATGTCGGCGATATACACATTCTCTTACCCTAACTACGGCTACTATTCGCCTGTCGTAGTGTATCAGAACGACAAACTGTACAACAAAGGCAACCCCGACCTTGATGTCGAGAAGCTGTATATCTTCGAATTGGCATATTCTGCCAACCCCCATCTCAGCATTAATTACGGCTTCTCCCATCGTACCAACTTCGTGAGTGTGTTCATGCATCAGGACTCAACCGATCCGACGGTATATTATACCTGTCCGGAAAATGCAGGACACGAGAACGTACACAGCTTGGTGCTCAGCTATCGTGTGAATCCGTTCAGAATATGGACTGTAAATGCCATGCTGGTCGGTGAGTACAAGAATACGCATACACCAAACGAGCGTTTTAATGCGGCTACGGCTTTTCTGAGTGTGCACAGCTATGCTCGTCTGACAAACAACACGGGGCTGAAATTGAGGTTCGATTATAAAGCTCCGAGCAAGTCTGTAAACGTAAAGAAATCTGGAAATTACGTTCTTAGCTTAGGAGCATACGCCTCGTTCTGCAAGAATCATCTTAACATGGACCTTACGGGCTACAGGGCTTTGTGTAACAAAGTGGTGACGACAACGTCAGGAGACGGTTGGCGCATGGAGCGACGCAACAGATATTCTGAATTCAGAATAGCCTATAACCTAAGCTGGAACTTTAACTTCGGCAAAAAGATAAACGGCAGACGTGTGGAGAGTGTAAGCACAAGTGCGAAGGAACGGCCTACACTATAGAGTAGGCGAAAAAATCTACCATATCTTCCAGAAATGCCGTAAGCTGCACATTATGAGCATGATAAAGGCTGGGAGATAGGCTTGGAAACGAAATATCTTCCAGCCTATCTTCCAGCCTTTGCTTGCTATCTTCCAGCTATAATAATCAATATGTGTGTTTAAATCGGGGTGAAAGGCATTTTCCATAAAGGCTCATCCTGCCAACCGTTTGGAAATCCCATGGCATGCAAATCTACATTCGGATATGCTGAAAACAGTTTAAGCAAGGATACATATACTAATATAAAAAGCGAAGTCCCACCGTGGTACGCATCGTTGAGAGGCGTGGTGGGATTTGTTGCTGCAAATATAAGTTTTTTATTGGGAATCTGCAAACATTTTCTCTGAAATCTACATATCAAGCGATGTTTTTTACTTAAAAAGAATGACTAAAAAAGCAAAAAATAGCAGATTTGAGCTTTTGTTTTGAGTTTCAAGTGGTTGTGGCAGTCGTTGGCTTTTTGTGGCATTCGTGAGGAAATGCGAAAATGGCGGATTTGAGAAGTAGAAACGCTTTCAAGTCATTACCTCAAAGAAACGCTCTAATAAGCATTTTTAACGGCTTCGGTTTTTACTTCTCAATTCTGCACAGGTTGTGAATTTGCCATGCAACTCTCATGATTTAATTTTGCACAGAACAAAAAGCAAGGAATTATGAGAAGTACATTCAAGACAGTCTTCTATGTAAACGGAAGCAAGGAGAGAAACGGAATTGTCCCTATCATGGGACGTGTGACAATCAACGGAACTATCGCACAGTTCAGTTGCAAGC
>NZ_JAHQUY010000047.1 GCF_019052365.1 Leyella stercorea | reverse complement strand
TATTCTATTTATAGGAAACTTGGTTGATGTCACACTTGGCTATACTATTACATAGATGCGGTATAGCTTTCAATATATCCTTCAATCTATTTGATGGAATATCTATTATATTATGTGAGTAAATGGATCCACCAATATCAGTAAGAATAATGTCTTTACCATTTATCTCAACTGCATTATTTTGGCTTAGTATGACTATAGTATTGGTAAATAAGATAAGGTAATCCTTATACTTATTGTTGATCTTTGAATCTGTACTTGCTACAATACGTTTTGCATAGCTTTGAAAAGTCTCGCCTACAACATATTTGTTACGTAACTTGTCATCCATTACCAAAGTCAGACAAACTGTTAACAACGTGATATCTGTTATACCTGTTTTCAAAATGGCAATAACAATGCACGCTGCCAAAATTTCATTGTTGTATACTCTGTCCATCTTTTGAATATTTTTCAGTCCAGTTCTGAAGCCAACCAATAAGAGGAATGTTTGAATAAGAATAAAAACATCCATTACTAAAATAATCATCCAATTCTTCATTTCTTAATTTAAGTCGGACTTCTCTTACGTCATCAAGTACCCTACGAGCAGTAGCTAAATCATCTTCATTAGGCAATTTGTGTCTTCCTTTTTTATGTCGAACTCTCCATTGATACATAACATCGTAATCAAATTTATCCTTATCAACATCTGTTATATCATGATTTCTATCAAAAGTATTGAAAGAATTTTCGAAGTCAAGCATTCTATAAATATAATCATCGATTAATTCCTTATCATCAGGACGTATATCATCAATATCCAACAATTGATGTATAAACGTGCTATCTTTCAGATTAGCATCAAATGTTGTAATAGTCCTAATGAGATTTAACTTTGCCACACGATACTTTCCAAATATAGCGTGAAACCTCTGACAGAAACTCTCTGATGTATATGATAAGTATTTTCCTCCTGCAGAACCTTTTACCACCCATTCTTTTACCATTTCTCCCAACAATTCAGAAAAACAATTGTCTACATTTGATGCACAAACGAATTTTTCATTTTTGAGAATGTCATATATTTCAGACTGAATATCTTGAATAGACCTTTCTTCAAAAACAGTATTTTCAAACAACATACCTAGTTGTTCAAAATTCGTTGCCTCACGCATCCATTTCACATAATCCACTTCTTTCGGTTGCTTACCATCTTTAGATGTTTCTTGTTTTTCTTGCGATTTTTGCTCAGATTCAATTATCATTTTATTGATTTTTCCTAATATCTGAGAAATCGTCACCTTACTGTTTTGTAAATCTTTTATATCATTAATTAACCCATTGTCATCCAACCGCTTATTTGTAACAAGAATAAAACGACAATGATTGATAAACTCGCTAATATTCGACCCAGAATTGTTTATCAAATCTATCCACACATGTATTGTCTTCCAAAAGTCAGCGTCTTTCGGTGACATATTTTTATAGCCATTAGTTCCTTTTCTTGTAGTATGTTTCAACTGATAATATCCGTTTTCTTCTGGAGTTGTTAAATCAACGTCGTCCAAACGTTCAAATCCTACAACATCTCCTTTTCTCAAGCGAAGACATTGTTGTATAAAATAATAAAACTGGTATAATGTACCAATTTGTGATGGCATCGCATTATGAGTGTTCTTTGACATAAAACAAAACAATATTTAATTAGTACTCAAGTTAGTACTCAATTTAGGGCATAGCCCTTTATGTAGGCACTTTTACAAATGCCTTTATATTGAGTTCAAGACATTCCTCGCCATGACATAGCAAAAGCGAGCTTTGCTCTGTAATCTTGGCTTAATGAAAATGCTGTAAAAAACTGCTGCGAAGATACTTTTATCACTACAGTTAAAGTGGACTAATCGTTCTTTGAATCAATTGAATACAGTCCTTCACAAGAGATTTCAAGAGTACAACAATTTGATTTTGCAACTTAGCTGTATCAATGTTACTGATATTATTCCGATTTATTATTTCCTCATTTCTTTCGCCATATATTCTAAAAGATCAGCAAGTATTGCGGCGTCATCAGAAACCATTGCCTAATATCAATAATATTTTTGCCATAGCTATTGCTTTAAATAAACTATTTTTATTAAAAATGCGCCACATCCCTCATTTGGTAATGAAGCGATCAACTAATATTACAAGTTCTTCATATGCTCATCAAAATCCTTGCAACATATATAATCATGCTGGATGTAGATTTCTGAATTGAGTGTTTTGCGGGATTTAGTGATGCATTCAGAATAGATGACTGTTGATGTTGATGCGAGGGCATTAAGATTGTAGCTGAAATTATCTATGCCGTTTTTATTAACATCAATGTCGGTGACAAGTAAAAAGACGATGGGCATATCGGAAAAGAGATCGTTATCGGACGTTAATTCACAACAAAGTCTTTGGCTATCTTTGAGTTTTCCGGATAAATTATATTCTTTTGCTGTTTCTTCAATATTTCTTTTTTGTTTCTCTAAGTATAACATGTAGTTACGCCATCCCTTTAGCTCTACGAAACAGAAATATTTCTGAAGGTTACCCAAGCAAACTGCATCAACAGAAGCTGGCTTTTGAGTAACTTTATTATAATATGTGTCCTTTAGCTTATCGAAATCAATAACGTGGAGTCCCTGTTTGTCCGTACATAAGCCGACTCGTTTGCAAGTTTTCTCTATTTGACAAATAGAATCGACTTCAAAGTCTGAGTATTGAGAACGAAGAAATTCGTAAAGTTCTATCGGTGTCATTTTTCTTCTCTATTACGACGTGCTTGGTCAACATTCATTATATCGTTGAGAGGAGCAGCAAGTTTGCTAAACACCAGGTTAAGGTCTTTAGTAACATCCTTAACTACAGACAATTTGCTTTTAGGTTCTTCTTCTGCAAGGTAATAATTTGTATAAGGCTCTAATGAGTGTACGGCAGAAAAGTAGCGTATACCTTGAACGAAGTATGGACTATGAGTGCTGATAATGACTGGAATACCATGTTTTGCTAACTTTACAAGTGTTTCTGCAAAAATGATTTGCCATTGAGGGTGTAAATGGTTCTCAGGCTCATCCCATATTAATATCTTGTCGTTATCAATAATCTGAGATTCAAGAAGCATCTGAATAACACCAAAAGACTTGATTCCTGATGCGATATTAATGGGCGAAAGGTCTATTCCCATATTATCACTAACAAACTTAAGCGCTTTGCTATCGACATCAAAAGCAAAATGTCCACCCATAATATCTGTTAGTCCGTATTCGCTTGCAAGTTTTCTTTCTGGAGAAACCAACTGTAAAGTATATAGTTTGTTGGCAAGATCTTTTATATGTATTGGTACCATACCACGGAAAGACATCGTTTGTTTTTTCTGATATTCTTGATACGTGGCCGCATACAATAACGTGTCAAGTATATGGAGATATAGAGGTGACTCTACATATGTGGCATCAGTTAGGTACTCATCACCATCATAGGTAACGTGTTTGATTGAGTCGTCTATAAATTTTAAGGTCAGGAAATTTAAGTTGTCGTCGTATTCAAGAACAGCCTCTGACTCTGTTGTTCCACATGAACAAATTCTGTTCATGAACTCAGACTCGATAAATACCCGAACCTCTGAAGCGATGTCGGCAGCCTTGCTATCACCAAGTGCGATACTGATATTATCAATGTCTTGTCGGAATAAAGATTTTATTCGGGGTGATATGTCTTTGGCATTTATCCATGCCTCAATGTCGGATAGGTGCTGTTCTACTTCGCTTTTATCAGTTGCGCCTACTAATGGTGCTGTAAATAATGAAGTAGGAAGAGGGAAGAGTTCTGCAAACTCGGCATCGTCATATCTTGAAAAACAACGATTAGCTCGCTTATATAATTCTTCTACTCGTTTTCGTAGTTTTGCTTCTTTGCTTTGATGGTTTAGGTATTCAGCATTCGACTGCGACTTAATCATCGAAAACAGCAGTTTGCCCACAGTGCTCTTGCCAGAACTGTTTGCTCCTGCAATTACAGTCAAACCATCAAGTTTTATGTCTGCTGATTTGATTTTATTGATATTTCTTATTTTTAGTTTCATGGTTAAAGTTTTTTATTGTTCACTTACGGATACTTCTCTACCTCTGAACCAGTCTTATCGTCTGGCTCAGGAACGTGGTGCCGTTGGGAGAAGCGGGGTTCTCGTTGGCGATAGAAGAAGAATCCGTACCATCCGGTTTCATAAATTCTTTTCTACTTTATGTCGTTGGCTGCAACCATACGTAATGGTTGCAATCGTCTAGTAGTTGAAAATGATATAGCGTTCATAAATACCATTCAATTTGATGCGGTCTCTTGCAAAGAGACTTCTTAAGTCACAAAGGTAGTCATTTTATTTGAATCGGACGGCGTTATTTCGTAGTTTTTTGAGTTTCAGAGTTTTTCGGAACGAATAAGCGCACTTAGACCTATCAGAATCCAAGTACAAATAGCTTCCAAAGACAGATGCGTACAGACACGTCAGATCGAAGGATGAACTACGCAATATCAGAGTCCATGAACAGATAGCCGTAGGTGGTCAGCAGTTCCTGCTGTTCGGTCTGGTATCTGTTGCGTGTTTCT
This sequence comes from Leyella stercorea, assembly GCF_019052365.1. Classification (GTDB taxonomy): domain Bacteria; phylum Bacteroidota; class Bacteroidia; order Bacteroidales; family Bacteroidaceae; genus Prevotella. Next base: position 21,071 of record NZ_JAHQUY010000047.1, on the reverse strand, counting down.
TCCGTCGGCTCGCTATCAATGAGGCGCTGCATCTCCTGAAGAACTTGTGTGCCAGCATGCATAATTGGGGCGAGATGGCGCTGGAGCTTTTCGAAGGAGGGGGCGTAGTAGTAGCCAATCTCCTTGATGATGAAGCTGAGGATGAGCCATGCCTCGGCGGGGAGCATCCGGTATTGCGAAAGCTCCGTCAGTACATAATTGCGCAGATAGTCGATGTTCGCGGCTTGTGGGGCGACGTCCTTTGTGGTCTTTACGGGATGAAAAAAGCGGTCGATAAGTGCCTCACGCTCATGGAGGTTACGTTCGTAGAACGGTGAGCCGTCGAGGGTTGCACTGCCAGTCTGATCGACCTCCTCAAAATGCTCAGCATGCACACCGGCGATAGCCACACTCATGCCACCGACATCCATGATAAGACGACGGTCGCGGTCGATGCGAATGACGTAACCTTCGAGTCCTGCCAGGTCGCCAGAGGTGATGCGGAGGAGGATGCGGTTGCGAGCATAATAATGGAAAGGCTTAAGAAGGAAACGGATACGATCGGGCTCCGTTTCGTTGATGCGCATGAAGGGTTGCATCTGCGAATCGGGTATCACAGCCGCCTTGCCCGTACTGCAGTTCTTGCAGAGATAGGTATGTGGAAAATTCCAGTTTAGATATTCTTGTAGTTCTTTTGGATTGCCTTGCAAAAAGACGAGTCCGCTGACGGTCTGCAGTTCCTGACGCTGCACGCCATGCTTCGCCCGCTTCTTGTAATAGCGCACGGTCTTATGCACAAAGTGGGGTACGTTGTCGGCGTTCAGCCTTGCTTCCACCTTCCTCACTTTGCTATGATGCACAAAGACATACGACCAAGATAAAGAATTAGTACCATCCGGTTTCATAAATTCCTGTCTATTCGTTTATATGCAAAGATAGTGCAAACCGAGCGCAATAAAGCTTGCTTTAATTGCCGAGGTGCAGTCTATCTTCTACAAAGATAGACAAAACTTTTTATTTTCGCAAACTTTAACCCCATTTTTACTCTTTTACTTTTTTACTTTTTATTCTCAGCTTTTTAAGATCATCCTCACTTTTAAATTTTCCATGCATCGAGTCGTACATCTGTTGTCCGTAGCGCCAGACGCCGACCAGAGCCACAATCAAGACATACATCAGCGAGAGCTGTAAAGCACTGATATACACACCTTCAGCACTTGCACCGGGCAGTGAGGCGATAACCTTAAGCAGAGTGTTCATCTGCGCTACAACCCACCCCACTCCACTCGCCAGCCACTTCCAAACGACCGTCATCCACGCAGCAAACCAACACAACGGTGAGAGCACAAACAAGAGCATGGCGGCATATATGATAAAGGTGGTGAGCGGCACGGCGACGATGTTAGCCAGAAGGAAATAGAAAGGCACATTGCCGAAGTAGTACATCACCAGCGGCAGCACGAAGAGTTGGGCGGCGAGCGAAATGCACACAAGCGAGACGAGCTTGCCGACGAATCGGCGGTGAGCATAGCGCACGTAGAAGCGGTTGTTGCGGAGCAGCACATGACATATCACGATGCCCATCACAGCCAAGAACGACATCTGAAAGCCGACGTCCCACAGCATCGCCGGACTCGCCAGGAGCATCACACTTGCGGCAAGGGCGAGGCTGTTCGCCGTGAGATAGTCGCGCTGCAGAAAGGTCATTGAGGCGTAGACGCTGAACATCGCTGCCGAACGCACTATGCCCGGCGACATGCCCACCATCAAGGCGAAGGTCCAGACCAGGAGAAGCGTTACGAGCAGTCCGCCCATCGTGTTGCGACGGCGCCCGAGCAGCAGTGCAATCATGGCGTAGATGATGCCGAGATGTAGTCCGGAGAGGGCGAGCACGTGCGACACGCCTGCCTTCGAATACGTATCGCGTAGCTCGGCGCTGACACCGGTCTTGTCGCCGAGGGTCATTGCCGCAATAGTGGCGTACGAATCTTCGGAGAGGGCGCTACCCTGCAGTCGGCTGAGCAGGTCGTAGCGCAGCGATTGCAGCGAGAGAGCGAGGCGGTCGATTCGCGGCATAGCTTCGAGGCTCACCTCCGCACGTTTCCACTTGTCCGAGGCGACGAACGTACGAGCCACGATGCCGCGCACCATGCGCTGTCTGCGCCAGTCGAAACCGCCGCGCTGTGCGTATGTGTCATCGAAACCGCTGAACACCGACTGAGCCTCGATGCCGTCGCCTACAACAATGTGGTTCAACGAATTAGGGTTCTGAAAATAAGCGTTCAGCCTATGTCCTGCGAGTCGCCCACTCACAACGGCAAGCTCGCATTTCATAGAGCGTCGCTTCTTGATAGGTTGCGACACGACAACCGCCTCGTACACTTCTTCTTCGCCCGTGAATGCGCAGCGCAGACTGTTCTCGTAAGATGCAATGCGCCACGCTCCGCCCACTATAACAATGCTGAAGATCAGCAACGTCTGCATCATTTCGAGGCGCTTGCTCATGTGCAGCAGAACAAGTAGCGAGAGCAGACCTACGAACAGCCACCGCCACAGCGCAACGGGCACAGCGTCTGCCGTCGCATCGCCGATGCAGATGCCAACGAGCAGGCATATTGCGATGCGAAGGAAGGTATGGAGCTGTAGTTTGCCGTTGAATTTCATTGTTCGGTCAGTAGGTTTCTATATGCAGTGGTCGTGAAAATATCACTTGCACGTAGAGCTTGGACACACTGCCTTGAACTCGCACTTCTCGCAGTGCGCCTTGCGGCTTGTGCAGATGTATCTACCGTGCAGTAGCAGCCAATGGTGTGCCTTCGCAAGGTCGTCAGCAGGAATGTGCTTCACGAGCTGCTGCTCCACCTTCAGCGGCGTGTCAGCCGTGCGCGGCACGAGTCCGAGACGGTGGCTCACACGGAACACATGCGTGTCGACGGGCATCGCAGCCTCGCCGAACGCCACAGCCAGCATCACGTTAGCCGTCTTACGACCTACGCCTGGCAAGCGCAGCAGACTGTCGAAGTCGTGCGGCACCTCGCCCCCGTACTCGTTCTGTATCATACGAGCGAGTTCTACGAGGTGGCGAGCCTTGGCGTTGGGATAGCTCACGCTCTTCACGTATTCGTACACCTCAAACTCGTCGGCTTCTGCCATAGAGCGTGCGTCGGGATAGTGGGCGAAGAGTTCGGGCGTCACCTGGTTGACACGCTTGTCGGTGCATTGCGCGCTGAGCACAACGGCAACGAGCAGCTGGAACACGCTGCCAAACTCCAGTTCGGTTGTCACTTCTGGATGGATGCCGCGGAAGTAGTCGAGCACATATTTATATAGTTCGCTTTTCTTCATCTTTTGTTGGTTCTATTTCGGATTGTTTCTGTAATACTGCGGTGCAACATTCGTATACACCATATTTACTTTATATGCCGTGCCATTCAGTTTCACAATATACACGCCATGCGAACGCTGTGGCAACGGCAGCTGCATATCTGTAGCCGTAACCGTTATACGCAGAATTATTATGCCTGCAGCGTCATAAACAACAATGCGGTCGCCAACAGACGCGTTAGATATGCTGAGAGTTGAACCGCACAGAGACACTAAAGGCTGCTTGCGGTTGGCACATTCCACAGACACTACGCCACCTTTGATTGGCACGAGTGTGCGCTGATTGACAGTAATGTCAGAACCGCTACCAACAACCGTAGCCTCAGGAATGCAAAGCGCATAGCTATCAGAGTCATTGAGAGGAAAACCAGCAAAGTCGGCATCAACACTATATGCCTTGTCGTTATGCGAAAGCACGGCTGTGGCCTCTTTCAGCACATTACCGTCAGCATCAACCAACTGCAGGCGTGCATTCGGAGCGAGCTGCACTGGTGTGGTATACATTACGTTCACCTCGTCAAGGGCAGTAAGCGCAGAAGCACCGGCAACGCTACACGACTCATATTCTATCGGGGCGAACGTACTATGATATTTGCCCACGAAATCTTTTCGAACTTCCTTATTCACAATATCCTCACGCTCAGAATGCACACTGCCCTTCGGCAACACGAACGAAAAACACATGCCTTTCTCAAAGTTGAGTTCTTTACCGAACGTGCCTTCCACATATCCTAAATCAAAATCGCCGAACCTCTCTTTTGCCGTAAAGCGCATTATCTCTATGCCATTACGCAAAAGCGACATCTCTGCATCGTCAAAAGCCCATACATACAAATAGAACTTGAAGAGGAACGACTGTGCCGTTGAAAAATTATTATTATAAAGGTCAAAATACTTGTCGTCTGCCTTATCGAAAGTGTCGCATACACGAATTTCTACCGCAGCTTCTTCATCAGCAGTTGCAGGGTCGCCGTTTCTATAAAGCAAGCCAGCGGGTATAACAGCCCTGTACGTCTTACCGACAGGCAAATCGAGTCCATCCTCGAACTCTATGAAGAACTTGTCACAAGGCACTTTATATGTATGCAGTTTCTGTTTTGCAAATACTTCATCACCACTGACAATATAAGCATAAGCATCGTCTGTAGCAACCAAATTCTCATTGAATTCCCATTGCAACTTATTCACGCCTGTGTATATTTCAAGAGAAGTACCGAAGCTCCGTTCAATAACATTATGATCCGAGCATAAGACATACTTAACCGCACTAATGCTTTCCGCAGATCTTGCCGACACATTAGTCACAAACAAGAAAAGCAATGAAAGTATTAACAGAGTCTTTATTCGTGACCATTTAACCATAGAAATAGGATATTAGTGAATAATTAATCATTAAGTTTATAACGCACAAATTTATAAATTTTATGGATATGCAGCAAGAAAAGGAGTATGAATTACGGGGATTATACCTGTGCGTCTGTGTTAATTATGCCTAAATCAATGGTTACATTATTGGCATGTTTCGACTGCTTGATATAAATTTGCACTCGAAACAACGAATTAAGAAAACGCTTATGACTGAATTTGAGAAAATGCGCAACAGCGAGTTGTACGACTTCAGTGATGCAGAAACGATGGAAAGCATAAAACATGCTAACCGGCTCTGCAGACGCTTGCAGACGATGACGTCGCTGGATGCCGACTATCGCGAGGTTATCGAAGAACTTATACCTGGCATCCCGGCATCTACAACCGTTAACCCACCGTTCCACTGCGACCATGGCAACGGCATAAAGCTCGGCGAGAATGTCTTCATAAACTATAACTGCACGATGCTCGACTCGGGCTTGATAACCATCGGCGCTCACACGCTGATTGGTCCTAACTGCCAGCTTGTAACGCCCAACCACCCTATCGACTATCTGCAGCGCAGAAAGACTGTAGAGACGGGCTATCCGATAACAATCGGCGAGGACTGCTGGCTGGGTGCCGGCGTCATTGTATGCCCCGGCGTAACCATCGGCGACCGAAGCATCATCGGCGCAGGCAGCGTTGTGGTGAAGGATATACCCGAAGATTCGGTTGCGGTGGGCAATCCGGCAAGGGTTATAAAGAAACTGAAGTAATCCTGCATTTGTATAGAAACAAAAAACGGATTTATCTGTTTGTGGTTAGCTGCAAAGCTGCGCAAACAGATAAATCCGTTTTTATATACTCTCCACCCAGCAATAAATTCCTAAGACAGGATTGCTTGGTTGGTGCAGCGGAGACCGCTGCACCCCCTAAAGAGGGCAGTTCCTAACACAGGATTGCTGGGTTGGTGCAGCGGAGACCGCTGCACCCCCTAAAGGTAGTCTTCTAATAGGCTAAGTGGCTACGGCAAGAATGCCGCAGCCTCCTATATTAATACTCGCTCCAAGACTTGATGCCGATGTCCTCAAGCTTAGTTGTGCAGAACGCATAGATGAATGCGCTTGCGAGGCGTGCGTTCGTGATAAGAGGCACGTTGAGGTCGATGGCAGCACGGCGAATCTTGTAGCCGTTGGTAAGCTCAGAGCTTGTGAGGTTCTTCGGAATGTTCACAACCATGTCGATAGTGTGGTTGTGCAGCAAGTCGAGAGCCTTAGGCTCGTCGCCCTCCTCAGACGGCCAGAGCACGTGTGTGTTCTCGATGCCGTTCTCGTTGAGGAACTTGCTTGTGCCGCCCGTAGCATAGAGCTTGTAGCCGTGGTCGATGAGCATCTTAGCAGCGTCGAGCATAGCCACCTTCTGCTTAGCGCCACCGGTAGAGAGAAGGATGTTCTTCTTCGGGATGCGATGGCCTACAGAGAGCATACTCTTGAGAAGAGCGGTGTTGGTGTCGTCGCCCAAGCAGCCTACCTCACCGGTAGAGCTCATGTCTACGCCGAGCACCGGGTCTGCCTTCTGCAGACGGTTGAACGAGAACTGCGAAGCCTTGATACCAACATAGTCGAGGTCGAAGAGGTTCTTGCTCGGCTTCTCAACCGGCAAGCCAAGCATAACGCGTGTGGCAAGCTCGATGAGGTTGATCTTGAGCACCTTGCTCACGAACGGGAACGAACGCGAAGCGCGGAGGTTGCACTCGATAACGAGAATATCGTTGTCGCGAGCCATGAACTGGATGTTGAACGGACCGTTGATGTGCAGTTCCTTAGCAATCTGACGACCTACACGCTTACAGCGGCGCACGGTCTCTACATAGAGCTTCTGCGGCGGGAACTGGATGGTAGCGTCGCCAGAGTGAACGCCGGCGAACTCGATGTGCTCAGAGATAGCGTAAGCGATAACCTCGCCGTTCTTTGCCACAGCATCCATCTCGATCTCCTTAGCATGCTCGATGAACTTGCTCACAACAACCGGGTGGTCCTCGCTCACGTTAGCCGCAAGCTGCAGGAATCGCTTCAGCTCGTCCTCGTTAGAGCATACGTTCATGGCAGCGCCAGAGAGCACGTACGACGGACGAACGAGTACCGGGAAGCCCACACGCTCGATGAAGCGGTCGATGTCATCCATGCTTGTGAGGGCGCTCCACTCAGGCTGGTTGATGCCGTTGTTGGTGAGCATCTGCGAGAACTTCGCACGGTCCTCAGCGTTGTCGATGTCCTGAGCCTTTGTACCGAGGATAGGCACGTGCTGCTCGTCGAGGAGCACAGCGAGGTTGTTAGGAATCTGACCGCCGGTAGATACGATCACGCCGTTAGGCTGCTCGAGGTCGATGATATCCATAACACGCTCGAAGGTGAGCTCGTCGAAGTAGAGACGGTCGCACATATCGTAGTCGGTAGACACGGTCTCGGGGTTATAGTTGATCATAACCGAGCGGTAGCCCTCCTTGCGGATAGTGTTGAGAGCCTGAACGCCACACCAGTCGAACTCTACAGAAGAACCGATGCGGTAAGCACCCGAACCGAGCACGATGATAGAACGCTTGTCGTTCTCGAAGGTGATGTCGCTCTTGACGCCAGCGTATGTTACGTACAGATAGTTGGTCTGTGCAGGATACTCGGCAGCCAGGGTGTCAATCTGCTTAACAACCGGCAGGATGCCGTAGTTCTTACGACGGTTGCGCACGACGAGCGACGCCTTGCGCATCGACTTGAGCTCGTCCTCAAGACCTACGGCGCGTGCAATCTGGAAGTCGGTGAAGCCGTATACCTTAGCCGTACGCAGGAGTTCCTTGTCGAGAGTGTTGATGTTGCACTTCTTCATAGCCTCATCGATGTCGATGATGTGCTGGAGTTTCTCGAGGAACCACTTGTCGATCTTTGTAAGTTCGTGAATCTGGTCGACGGTATAACCCTTGTGCATAGCCTTAGAGATGACGAACACGCGCTTGTCGGTCGGCTCACGCAGAGCAGCGTCGATATCCTCAATCTCAAGCTCCTTGTTCTCAACGAATCCGTGCATGCCCTGACCGATCATGCGCAGACCCTTCTGTATAGCCTCCTCGAAGTTGCGGCCGATAGCCATCACCTCGCCTACCGACTTCATTGAAGAGCCAAGCTCCTTGTCTACGCCGCGGAACTTAGAGAGGTCCCAACGCGGAATCTTGCAGACAACGTAGTCGAGTGCCGGCTCGAAGAATGCAGATGTGGTCTTTGTCACAGAGTTCTTCAACTCGAACAAGCCGTAGCCCATGCCGAGCTTAGCCGCAACAAAGGCGAGCGGATAGCCCGTAGCCTTAGAAGCGAGAGCAGAAGAACGGCTCAGACGAGCGTTCACCTCGATTACGCGGTAGTCTTCCGACTGCGGGTCGAAGGCGTACTGCACGTTACACTCGCCGACGATGCCGATGTGGCGGATAATCTTGATAGCGAGAGCGCGCAGCTTGTGATATTCAGAGTTGGTGAGTGTCTGCGACGGAGCGATAACGATAGACTCGCCGGTGTGGATGCCGAGCGGGTCGAAGTTCTCCATGTTGCAGACTGTGATACAGTTGTCGTAGCGGTCGCGCACTACCTCGTACTCTATCTCCTTCCAGCCCTTGAGACTCTTCTCGACGAGCACCTGCGGAGAGAACGAGAATGCCTTCTCAGCGATTTTCACGAGTTCTTCCTCGTTGTCAGCAAAGCCAGAGCCGAGTCCGCCGAGAGCGTAAGCAGCACGGATGATGACCGGGTAGCCGAGTTCGGCAGCCGCCTTGCGTGCCTGCTCCATGTTCTCGCAAGCCTCGCTCTTGATAGTCTTAACGCCTATCTCGTCGAGCTTCTCAACGAAGAGCTCGCGGTCCTCGGTGTCGATGATAGCCTGCACCGGTGTACCGAGCACCTTCACGTTGTACTTGTCGAGGATGCCGTTGCGGTAGAGTTCAACGCCGCAGTTGAGCGCTGTCTGTCCGCCGAACGAGAGGAGGATGCCGTCAGGACGCTCCTTCTTTATCACTTCCTCTACGAAGTAAGGCTGAACGGGAAGGAAATATATCTGGTCGGCAACGCCTTCAGATGTCTGCACTGTTGCGATGTTCGGGTTGATGAGCACTGTCTCTATACCCTCTTCGCGCAGAGCCTTAAGCGCCTGCGAACCAGAGTAGTCGAACTCGCCCGCTTCGCCAATCTTCAAGGCACCCGAACCGAGCAATAACACTTTCTTTATATTTTCGTCTTTCATTTATTCTGATGTTTAATGATTAATGTTTGATGTTTTATCGGGCTACAGCCCTAAAACACGAAACTTAAACATTCTGATTATTTCACTTTTCGTTCTACAACTCTTCAGTTAGTTCATAGCCTCTACGAACTTGTCGAACATAAACTCTGTGTCTACCGGACCAGAGCAAGCCTCCGGGTGGAACTGGCTTGAGAACCAAGGCTTCGACTTGTGGCGAATGCCCTCGTTCGATCCGTCGTTCATGTTTACGAAGAGCTCCTCCCAATCGGCGCCGAGCGTCTTTGCGTCTACGGCGTAGCCGTGGTTCTGCGATGTTACGAAGCACTTCTCTGTGCCAACCATGCGCACCGGCTGGTTGTGTGAGCGGTGACCGTACTTGAGTTTGTAGATATGAGCGCCTGCTGCCTTAGCGAGGAGCTGGTTGCCCATGCAGATGCCACAGATTGGCTTGTCTGAGAGGCTCATCTGCTTCTGGATGATCTTCACGGCATCCTCGCACATATCTGGGTCGCCAGGACCGTTAGCGAGGAACAGACCGTCGAACTCCATGTCGGTATAGTCGTAGTTCCAAGGCACGCGGATAACCTCGCAGCCGCGGTTGATGAGACAGCGGATGATGTTAGCCTTCACGCCGCAGTCGACGAGCACCACCTTCTTCTCTGCGCCCTCGTTGTAGCGGATGATCTCCTTGCAGCTCACCTTGTCGACGAAATTAACTCCAGCATACTCGGCTGTAGGTATGTTCTCCGGCTCGTCGTCGAAGAGAATCTTACCCATCATTACGCCGTGCTCGCGCAGCACCTTAGTAAGCTCGCGTGTGTCGATGCCGGTGATGCCGGGCACGTGCTCACGTTTGAGCCACTCTGCAAGACTCTCTACGGCATTCCAGTGGCAGTACTGCTCGCTGTAGTCAGCCACGATGATAGCCGAAGCGTAGATTTTGTCACTCTCCATGAATGTAGGCAGACCGTTCTCTTCTACTGTGAACGGCGGTACACCATAGTTGCCAACCAACGGATAGGTCAGTGTCATAAGCTGTCCAGCGTACGAAGGGTCGGTGAGCGACTCTGGGTAGCCCATCATAGCAGTGTTGAAAACTACCTCGCCAGCCACCGGTGCTTCATAACCGAACGACTTTCCGTGGAACTTGGTTCCGTCTTCCAATACTAAAGTTACATTTCTCATACTTATATCTTCTCGAATTTTTATATTTCGTTGTTTGTTTTATCGCGCACATACGCCCTGAAAGCGCAAAAGTCAATTTTCTAATTATCCTTTTGCCCTTTCAGGGCGTGTTTGTTCATGGTTGTTGCAGCGTTCGCAGGCTGCCGTATAACCACAAAACGTCTTTTCTACTTAGTTTCCACAATGCTACAGATGCCAAGCTGCTGCGTATGTAGCCGGGCACGGCGTCCTACTTCTGTCGGTCGATGTAGTTGACGAACGCCTGGTTGCAGAGCTTTGTTCCGCCGGACGTGGGGTACTTGCCTGTGAAGTACCAGTCGCCGTGGTGGTTGGGTATAGCCTCGTGGAGTCCGTCTATCGACTGGAACACGAGTTCGACCGGTGTCTTCAGACCTTCCGGTCGGAGCATCTCAGCCACTTTCTGGTTTATCTCCTCGGTAGAGAATGGTTTGTATATGTCGCGTACGCAGTTGCGCATCATGTCCTTGGGCTTGAGCAGTTCGAGCTTGCACGCCTCGTAGACACGCTGCAGCAGGTCGTTCATGCCGCGCTCGCGGATAAGCTCGATAGTGGCGCGGAAGACGCAGAACTCCTCCAGACGCGGCATGTCGATGCCGTAGTAGTCGGGGTAGCGTATCTGCGGAGCCGACGACACGACGACAATCTTCTTCGGGTGGAGGCGGTCGAGGATGCGCAGGATGCTCTCCTTGAGCGTCGTACCGCGCACGATTGAGTCGTCGATAACCACGAGGTTGTCCACGCCCGGCTCAATACATCCGTATGTTATGTCGTAGACGTGCGACGCGAGGTCGTTGCGCGAGTTGCCTTCGGTGATGAATGTGCGCAGCTTTATGTCCTTTATCGCCACCTTTTCGGAGCGCACGTACGTGTCGAGAATGGCGTGCAGCTCTTCGTCTGTCGGCTCGTGGTCGAGCTGCTGTATCTGCTGCACCTTCTGGCGGTTGAGACACTTCTTGAAGCCCGAGAGCAGTCCGTAGTAAGCCACTTCGGCTGTGTTCGGTATGAACGAGAACACGGTGTGGCTGATGTCGCCGCCAACGGCTTCGAGCACCTGCGGCACGAGCTGTTCGCCGAGCTTTTTGCGCTCGCGGTAGATGTCGCGGTCTGAACCACGGCTGAAGTATATGCGTTCGAACGAGCAAGCCGAGTCGCCGCGCTGTTCGAGTATGCGCTCCATGCGCACCTCTCCGCTACGGCTCACGAGCAGCGCGTTGCCGGGCTGCAGCTCCTTTATGTCTTCACATTCGAGGTCGAACGTAGTCTGCAGCACGGGGCGCTCGGACGCCACGGCTACGAACTCTTCGTTCTTATAGTAGAACGCCGGGCGTATGCCCCACGGGTCGCGCATAGAGAACATCTCGCCCGAGCCGGTGAGTCCGCACATCACGTAGCCGCCGTCGAAGTTGGGCATCGTGGTGCGCAGCACGTTCGCCATGTCCATGTGGTTGTCTATATATCTGGTGATGTCCATGCCTTCGAGTCCGAGCTTCTTGGCGTCAACGAAGTTGCGTTCGGCTTCGCGGTCAAGGCGGTGGCCCATCAGTTCGAGCAGAGTATATCCGTCGCTGTAGATGCGCGGGAACATGCCCTGCGTGAGCATCTGCTGGAATATCTCGTCGATATTAGTCATATTGAAGTTGCCGCAGATGCAGAGGTTCTTAGCCTGCCAGTTGTTGCGGCGCAGGAAAGGATGGACGTATGCGAGTCCTTTCTTTCCGGTCGTGGAGTAGCGCAGGTGTCCCATGTAGAGTTGTCCGGCGAAGGGCAGATGGTTCTTTGCGAACTCGGCGTCGGCGAGCAGTTCGGGCGAGAGTCGGGCGTACTCTTTCTGTACGCGTCCGAATATCTCGGTGATGGCATCCTTGCCTTCTGCGCGCTCGCGAAACATGTATTCCGTTCCGGGCATTCCATCGAACTTCACGCATGCCATTCCGGCACCTTCCTGTCCGCGGTTGTGCTGTTTCTCCATCATCAGATAGAGCTTGTTGAGTGCGAACATCCACGTGCCGTACTTCTCCTGATAGTATTCGAGCGGCTTGAGCAATCGTATCATTGCCACGCCACATTCATGTTTCAACGGTTCCACGATGCTTCTATTTTTGTTGTGTTTCTATTGAAGATTACTGTTGTAAGGGTAAAAATTAAGCGCCAAGACAAATAGCCCGACGCTTATATATATACATTATTTCAAAATACCGATAAGTAGACCTGTCAACGACAAGCCAATGCCAAGGAACGACATCCACAAAGAGGTAGTAGCACCAACATAAGCATTGTTGGCTTCAACCTTGTTAGGCTCTACGTAGATGTAGTCGTTCTGCTGAACGTAATAGTAAGGAGAGTTGATGAGGTTGGCATCGTTCAGATTGAGACGATGAACCTCTTTCTGTCCGTCGACACCCTCACGGATGAGGAGCACGTTGTCGCGTTTGCCGAAGATGGTGAGGTCGCCTGCCTGAGCGATAGCCTCCATGATGCTCATCTTCTCGTTGGTGACGGGAACCACGCCCGGCGACTTGACAGCGCCGGCAATAACCACTCTGTAGCTCGAAAGACGCACTGTGACTACGGGGTTTTCGTTCTCAGAGAAATATGGCTTCACCTTATCAAAGATAAGCTTCTCGCACTCAGAGTTGGTGAGTCCTACGACATGCAGCTTGCCAATAACGGGGAAATTGATCTCGCCGTCGTTGTTGACGAGATACTGCTGCACGGTGCTGTTTATACTGCCCGAGCTGCCACCGTTGGCGGTAGGCATATTGGCGAAGAGGTTGAACGGACGAGACGTCTCCTGGTCGGACGTTACGACGGCGATGGAGAGCAAGTCCTTAGGCATGATACGAGCATCGTACAAACCTCTCGAAGCGGCAAGGTTGATAGAGTCGATATTCTTGAAATAAGGAACCTTCCTCGCTGCAGCACAACCGCTGAGGAGAACCACTACTGTCGCTATAATTATCGGAAACAATAATTTCTTCATAACAATTATTCAGTCTTTTGTTTAAATATCGACTGCAAAAATACTACATATTTCTGACACTGACAAGTTTTTTGCTTATACATTTCACAGAATAATGCAACAAAGTACAATCGACCGCCCTACGCTACCCCATCGTCACCCGAACGGAATCCGATCGGACGGCGAACGCAACCCGATCGGACGGCGAACGCAACCCAATCGGACGGCGAACGCAACCCGATCGGACACCGAACGCGACACGATGACACAAACCGAGGCTGGATACACCCCACTAATTGCAACAAACGCCATCACTTTGTAAAAAAACATGGGAGAAGCAGGGGTTTTGTCGCAAATTTTATTTAATTTTGTCGGATAATAACATGGCATGTGCTGAAACGTAGCGTGTTCCATCTTTCATTGCTCTTTTCTGCGGGTGTCATTAGCCTTAGAACATTATGAATAACAAACAAGCAAGCCCACGACTTAACAAGGTGTTATTGATATACACCGGTGGCACTATCGGCATGGGATGCAACCGTGAGACGGGGGCTCTTGAGCCGCTCAACTTCGACCACCTACTGTCGAACTTTCCCGAATTTGCACTTCTGCAGACGGACGTAGACACTTATCAGTTCACTCCTCCTATCGACTCATCGGACATGAGCCTGCGTCGATGGGCTCAGCTTGTACGCATCATAGCCGACAACTACGACAAATACGACGGATTCGTGGTGCTGCACGGCACCGACACTATGTCGTACACGGCATCGGCGCTCTCGTTCATGCTCGAGAACCTCACGAAGCCTGTGATTCTGACCGGTTCGCAGCTGCCTATCGGACAGCTCCGTACCGACGGCAAGGAGAACCTGCTGACGAGTATCGAACTGGCGTCGGCGTTCGGCGAGGACGGGCGCCCGATGGTGCCGGAGGTGTGCATCTACTTCAGCGGCCGACTGCTGCGCGGCAACCGCAGTACAAAGGAGAGCGCCGACGGATTCAACGCCTTCAACTCGTTCAACTATCCGCACCTGTGCGAGGCGGGCGTGGAGTTCCACTTCAATCCCCACTACATCTTGAAGCCCGACTACACGAAGCCGATGATTCCGCACATGGCTATGGACCCGAACGTGGTAGTGTTCTCGCTCTTCCCAGGCATTCAGGAGAACATAGCGCGCCACATGTTCGACGCACCCGAGCTGCGCGGCATCGTGATGAGAAGTTTCGGCAGCGGCAACGCTCCGCAGAAGCCGTGGCTCACGCGTCTGCTGAAGGACGCTACGCAGCGCGGCGTGACGATTGTGAACATCAGCCAGTGTGTGGCTGGATTCGTGAAGATGGGTCGCTACGACACGGGCTTCCAGTTGCAGGACGCAGGCGTGGTGAGCGGCGGCGACAGCACCGTGGAGAGCGCCATCACGAAGCTCATGTTCCTGCAGGCTCACTACAAGGACCCGCGCGTGATACGCAACCTCATGGGCAGAAGCATCTGCGGCGAGATTACGAAATAGAAACGTAATGCGAGGGTTAAGCATTTTTACACATTATTTATATAGCGGTTTCAGCCAAATGTGCTAACTTTGCTGCGCAGAAACGTTTTAAAAACATAAAGATTTTTGAAGGAGACACAAATGAAGAGAACAGAATTGAAGGCTTTGGTGATGATGGTTGTCGCTACGGTGTACGCTCTGACTGCTTCGGCACAGATTCCGCAGGGCTACTACGACGCGCTGAAGGGAAAGAAGGGCGCCGAACTGAAGACCGCCGTCCACAACATCATCAAAGAGGCTACCGTGCTCAGCTACGGCAAGGGCAAGGCTGCCACATGGTGGGGCTTCTACCTCACAGATAACGACAACGGATACGTAATAGACCGCTACTCGCCGGAGAAGGTGGAGTTCGGAGCATGGGGCGAATCGTGCAGCTCGATGAACATCGAGCACTCGTTCCCGAAGAGTTGGTGGGGAGGCGAGCAGCGCCAGGCATACAAAGACCTCTACAACCTCATGCCGAGCGACGCCAAGGCTAACTCTACGAAGAGCAACTACGGCATGGGCGTGGTGACAAAGGCGACGTACGACAACGGCGTGATAAAGGTGGGCACGGGCAACAGCGGCAAGAAGCTGTGGCAGCCTTACCCCGAGTGGCAGGGCGACTTCGCTCGTGCATACCTCTACATGGCTACATGCTATCAGGACTACAAGTGGGTGAAGGAGGGCTTGAACTCGCTTGAGACGGGCGACTATCCTACGCTGCAGAAGTGGGCGTCTGACCTCTACATCAAGTGGGCTAAGCAAGACCCCGTGAGCGACCTGGAGGCTAAGCGCAACAACATCGTGTACAGCATTCAGGGCAACCGCAACCCGTTCATCGACTTTCCTAACCTCATGGAGTACATCTGGGGAGACAGCATCAGCTACGAGTTCGACCCGGCTACAACGGTTGTGACGAAGCAGGTGGTGCCGGAGAATAGCATGATGTGTATCTACCTGGCAAGCTACAAGTCTACAGACGGCGGATGCACCATCGAGACCACACTCCACCCGAAGGAGGGCGCAGAGGTTTGGGAGCGCACAAGCTCGTTCGGATGGAAGGGCACGGGCGCTATCAAGGAGGGTTCTAACAAGTATGCTACGAAGTATGCGGCTGAAAGTTCGATGGTGACGCCGGAGATTGACCTCAGCGGATACAAGGAGGCTACGGTTTCGTTCAGTCATGCGGTGAACTACGCGCAGAAACCAAGCGAGAAGCTCAGCGTGGAGGTGCGTTGCGAGGGCAAGACGACGAAGCTCGAGGGCTTCACATGGCCTACGGGTGACAGCTGGAGTTTCGTCGACTCGGGCGATATAGACCTCAGCGCTTGGGCTGGCAAGAAGATTAATATCGTGTTCCACTATACAAGCACCACAAGCGAGGCTCCGACATGGGAGGTGCGCGACATTGCGCTCACCGGTGTGAAGGGCAGCGCGGCTACGGCTATAGGCAGCGTGGCTGAGGGCACGCAGGGCACATTCGACCCCGCTCAGCCCTACACCATGTACGACCTCAGCGGCAGAGTGGTAACGGGCGATGCGCAGCACGGCGTATACGTAGTGAAGCAGGGTAAGAACATATTTAAGGTGATGCGCTAATGATAAACATCAATCATCTTGTACAACTGAAGGCGTTCGCACGCCAGGATGCCTTGCTGCTCGCACTGTTGTGGGCAGCAAGCTTCGCATGTATAATGCTGCTCAACGCGGGTTTCATCGGCAATATCTTAGCTCTGGCTACGCCGTTCCTCGTAGGCTACAGACTGAAGGCGTTCCGCACGGAGGCGCTCTTCGGCGTGATATCGTTCCGCCGCGCCTACGCCTATTCGCTCTATGTGTTCATCTACGCTTCGCTGGTGTTCGCACTGGTGCAGTACGCCTACTTCCAGTTCTTGGACAATGGCGCGTTCGCCAATCTCATCACCACAACGATGAAGCAGCTGGCGCCTATCTACGAGCAGCAGGGCATATCGAAGACGGAGATAAAGAACAGCATGGACGTAGTGACGATGATCACCCCGGTGCATTGGGCGTTCATGTTCATGATGCAGAATCTCGCCATCGGCGCTATTGTAAGTCTGCCGATTGCGCTTATCGGAAAAAGAAACAGATATTAAATATCATATCTCAACACCTCACCATCTCAACATAACAACACCTCATATCTCAACACCTCAACATAACAACATCATATCTCAACACCTCAACACCTCAACATAACAACATCACAACATCACAATGGATATAACAGTAGTAGTTCCTTTGTTCAACGAGGAGGAATCGCTCCCCGAACTCTACGCGTGGATAGAACGCGTGATGAAGGCAAATAACTTCACATACGAGGTGATCTTCGTAAACGACGGCTCCACCGACAACTCGTGGAACGTAATAGAGGGTCTCTCGCAAAAGTCGACGACAGTAAAAGGCATCAAGTTCCGCCGCAACTACGGCAAGAGTCCGGCGCTATTCTGCGGTTTCAAAGAGGCGCAGGGCGACGTCGTAATCACAATGGACGCCGACCTGCAGGACTCGCCCGACGAGATACCGGCTCTCTACCACATGATTAAGGATGAGGGCTACGACCTCGTGAGCGGATACAAGCAGAACCGCAAGCAGGGCGACCCGCTCTCGAAGACTATACCTACGAAACTCTTCAACGCTACGGCACGTAAGGTGAGCGGCATTCATAATCTGCATGACTTCAACTGCGGACTGAAGGCTTACCGCAAGGATGTTGTGAAGAATATCGAGGTGTACGGCGAGATGCACCGATACATTCCCTATCTTGCCAAGAACGCAGGCTTCGACAAGATAGGCGAAAAGCCGGTGCACCATCAGGCACGCAAGTTCGGCAAGTCGAAGTTCATGGGTTGGAACCGCTTCTTCAACGGCTATCTCGACCTTATCACGCTGTGGTTCCTCTCAAGTTTCGGCAGAAAGCCTATGCACGTGTTCGGCTTCCTCGGCACGCTGATGTTCTTCCTCGGTTTCCTCTCAGTGGTAGCACTGGGCGCAGACAAGCTCTGGTGCCTGGCTCACGGCATTCCGCAGCGACTCATCACCGACTCGCCTTACTTCTTCATCGCACTCACCGTGATGATGATTGGCACACAGTTCTTCCTCGCCGGATTCATCGGCGACCTTGTGAGCCGCTCGTCGCAGAACCGCAACGACTATCAGATTGAGAAGACGCTGCGCTGCGAGCAATAAACAAACTTTCAGACAAAATGCGAACAACAACAATAACGACAGCCATCGCTATGGTGGCGCTGTTCGTGCTGGCTGCGTGCTCGTCTATCGACTGTCCGCTGAACAACCGCGTGTATGCCACGTTCAGACTCGACGCCGGCATGAAGACGATGGAGGACACGCTGACAGTGGCTGTGCCGCGCGCTGCCGACTACAAGGACGACGACACCGTGATAATCAACCGACTCGCTGGCTTCGACAGCATCGCGCTGCCGATGAGCTATCAGCGTGCGGTGGATGTGTATGTCTTCGGCATAAAGCAGAAGGACAGCAACGTGAGCACAACGGACACGGTATGGGTGACGAAGGAAAATAACCCGCACTTCGAGTCGGTCGACTGCAACCCGCAGTTCTTTCACACCATCACGGACGTGAAGTTCACCACGGAGGCGATTGAAAACATAACGATAAACTATAATAAGGTAACATACAATGACGGTAAAGCGCACTTCCTCATTCGTTTCAAGGGTCATAGCAATTAGTCTGTTGCTGATTGCGGTGACGACGGCGACGGCGCAGAGCAGAAAGGATGCTACGGCGGATAAGAAGCTGACGGCACAGAAGGACACGGTGGCGTTCTTCCGCGGCGTGGCGGTGTCGGCTGACGTGGTGGGACTGGCACAACTGGCGTTCAGCGACTACGGACAGTACGAGGCGGCGCTGCGCATCAACCTAAAGGACCGCTACTTTCCGGTGTTTGAGCTGGGATACGGCACGGCAGACTCTGACAACCCGACGACAAATCTTAAGTACAAGACGTCGGCGCCATACTGGCGTGTGGGCATGGACTTCAACATAGCGAAGAACAAACACGACGCTTACCGCGTGTATGCCGGCGCACGCTATGCCATGACTTACTATAAGTTCGACGTCGTGGGCAACGGACTGAAAGATCCGGTCTGGGGCGACGACGTAGACTACAACGTGAAGGGCATGAAGGCCAACTATCATTGGATGGAGGCTGTGTTCGGCGTGGACGCGAAGATAGCTGGTCCGCTTCGTCTGGGCTGGTCGGTGCGCTATCGCAGACGTATCGCTCACGACGACGGCAACATCGGAAAGACTTGGTATGTGCCGGGCTACGGCAAGCAAGGTGGCAGTCGACTGGGCGGCACTTTCAACATAATCTTTGAGATTTAGTATATGACAAACAAAAAACTTTTGTGGCGATTGCCATTACTCGTGTTCCTCATTATCGGAACAATATATATTGTAAGACAACAGCGTAGCATGCCTTATCAGCACGATGAGGGACAGATATTCGGCACGTTCTATCACATCACTTATCAGAACGACTCTTCTATTCAGACAGACATTCTCGCAGAACTGCAGAAGGTGGACAACGCTTTGTCGATGTTCAACAAGGAGTCGATTATCTCGCACATCAATCGCGGCGAGAACGTGGAAACGAACGAGATGTTCGAGAGTGTGTTTAATCTGGCTGAGAAAATCTCTGACAACACCGACGGAGCGTTCGACATAACGGTGGCACCGCTTGTGAACGCATGGGGATTCGGCTTCAAGACGGGCAATCCGCCGACGAAGCAGACGGTAGACTCGCTGCGTGCTATCGTAGGTTACAAGAAGGTGAAGCTCGTGAACCATCGCATCACGAAGACAGATGCGCGCGTAATGCTCGACTGCAGCGCTATTGCTAAGGGCTACGGCTGCGATGTGGTGGCGCGTCTGCTCGAAAAGCGCGGCATAAAGAACTATATGGTGGAGATTGGCGGCGAGGTGGTTACGCACGGCATCAGCGAAAAGCGTCTGCCGTGGAAGATTGGCGTGACGAAGCCGTCGGACGACTCGCTGAACGTGAACAACGAGTTGCAGACCGTGCTCAACGTGAAGGATCGCGCAATGGCGACAAGCGGCAACTACCGCAACTTCTACTATCGTGGCGGCAAGAAATATGCGCACACTATCGACCCTGCTACGGGCTATCCCGTGCAGCACAGCATTCTCTCGGCAACGGTGCTCGCAAAGCGCTGCGCAGAAGCCGACGCTTATGCTACGGCATTCATGGTGATGGGCATGGAGAAGGCGAAGAATGTGCTCGAAAAGCATCCTGAACTGATGGCGTATCTCATCTACAGCGACGACAAGGGCAACCTACAGGTATGGTATTCGCCGTCTATGGAGGACAAGATTCAGAAGTAAATGCTTAATCTCTACGACAAGCTTCGCGAGATACCATTGTTCCAGGGTCTCACAAGCGACAACCTCATGCAAATTATCGGTCAGACGAAGTTCAGCTTCAAGAAATTCGGCAAGAACGATATAATAAAAAAGGAGGGAGAGAAATGTGATAACGTCGCCATTCTATTGAGTGGCGACGTAAAGACTATCGCTTACGCCGACGACCACGGCTACTCGATAGAGGAATATATAAAGGCTCCGTACATCATTCAGTTGGAGCATTTCATGGGTCTTTCGCAGCATTATACACGCACGTTTACGTCCATTGGCGAAAGCAACACGGTGGAGATCGGACAGAGCGACCTTATGCACATCTCCGACGAATTTATCATTTTCCGTATCAATCTTCTTAACATCGTCTCCGCAATAGCACAAAAAGCGGAGAGCAAACTATGGCGTCCGATGCCGGCTGACACAAGGAGTCGCATCGTGTTCTTCCTGAAGTCGCACTGCCTCTACCCTACCGGCGCAAAGGTGTTGCGCATAAAGATGACGCGACTTGCACAAGAACTCGGCATTAGTCGCCTCAACGTATCGGAAGCGCTCAACGCCATGCAAGCCGACGGACTGCTGCACTTCAGCAGAGGTATAATTAGTGTGCCGCAGATTGAAAGGCTAAGATAACAAGTTGCCAACTATAAAGATCAAACAACTCCACACAAACTTAATCACAAACAGCATAATTCAGAATTTAGCTGGGAGATGAAAGGTTAAGGCTGGAAGATAGGCTGGAAGATATCGCGTTTTCAAGGATATCTTCCAGCCTTTATTGCGCTTATACCAAGAACATTACGGTATTTCTGGAAGATATGGAGGATTTTTTCACAAACACGACTTTAATATATTGGTGTCCGGTATCACATTATTAGTTTTACTGGACAGTTCCCTTTGCCAGAATGGCAAACAAGTTGAGATAATAACAATGAACTTTGTTA
>NZ_JAHQUY010000046.1 GCF_019052365.1 Leyella stercorea | reverse complement strand
ATATGTTAGAAACAAAAGCGAAACATTATCATAATAAAACATAAAATACGATTAACGTTTTGCTATTTCTTTAAATTAACGTAACTTTGTGGAAATAATAACAAAATCAAGGTTATATGTTTGACAAAGCAACTTACGTTAACCGTCGCGCCAAGCTCAGAGAGCTTATGAAAGACGGAATAATAATACTCTTCGGTAATAACGAGTCGCCATGCAACTACCCGTCAAATGGCTACTACCCGTTCCGTCAAGATTCATCATTCCTTTATTACTTCGGCCAAAACCGAGAAGGACTTGTTGGCGTCATTGACATTGACAACGGCACAGAAACACTCGTTGGCAACGACATTGACATTGAAGACATCGTATGGTACGGCAGTGTAGACAGCGTGAAGGACATGGCAGAGCAGGTAGGCGTGGCTAACACAGCGCCTATGAAGTCGCTCAAGAGCATCTGCAACGAAGCGATGCGCCTGAAACGCCGCATCCATTTCCTGCCACCCTACCGCCACGATACCAAGATACAGATATTCGATTTGCTCGGTATCCATCCCGTGCAGCAGAAGGAGGCAGCAAGTATGGACCTTATCCGTGCCGTTGTAAAGATGCGTTCTACAAAGGAGCAGCAGGAGATTGAGGAGCTTGAGCGTGCGGCAGTCATCGGCCACAAGATGCACACCACAGCCATGCGCCTCACAAAGCCAGGCCTCACAGAGAAATACGTAGCCGGACAAGTGGACGGCATCGCCCTCTCTTACGGCGCTATGACAAGCTTCGCAACCATCTTCAGTCAGCACGGCGAGATAATGCACGGCAACCCGTCGATGGCCGAACTCGAAAGCGGACGCCTCGTATTGTGCGACTGCGGTGCCGAAACAATCAACAACTATTGTTCGGACAACACACGCACATTCCCCGTCAACGGAAAGTTTACCGACCGCCAGCTTGAGATTTACTCTATCGTAGAGGCATGCCACGACCATGCACTCGACGTTGCCAAGCCCGGCGTGAAGTATATGGACGTACACTTCTCAATATGCCGCCTGATGACAGAGCGTCTGAAGGAGCTCGGACTGATGAAGGGCGACGTGGACGAAGCCGTAGCTGCAGGCGCTCACGCCATGTTCTTGCCTCACGGATTGGGTCACATGATGGGCATGGACGTACACGACATGGAAGGTCTCGACCAGATCAACGTTGGCTTCGATGAGGAGACACGCCCGCGCCTCGACCAGTTCGGTACAAACTGCCTGCGCATGGGACGCCGTCTGGAGGAAGGTTTCGTCGTGACTGACGAGCCAGGCATCTACTTCATCCCCGCACTCATCGACGACTGGAAGGCTTCGGGCCATTGTGCCGAGTTCCTCAACTTCGACAAGATTGAGACTTACAAGGACTTTGGCGGCATACGCATCGAAGACGACATCCTCATCACAAAGGACGGTTGCCGTTTCCTCGGCAAAGACAGAATACCATACCACCCGAAGGACGTCGAAGCGTTCATGGCAGAGAGCAAATAGACATTGCCTAATATAAACAACTTTTTAAATTACAACAAAATCACATGAAGAAAATCTTAACACTCGCACTTCTCGCACTTCTTGCGACTGGCGCAAACGCAGCTAAGCCAAAGAAGGCTGCAAGGAGCAACAAGCCTGTCTTCACGACAATCAAGGAGAACCCGATCACAAGTATCAAGGACCAGAACCGTAGCGGCACATGCTGGGACTACTCTACTCTCTCATACTTCGAGAGCGAGATTCTCAAGGCTACAGGCAAGACTTACGACCTCTGCGAGGCTTTCGTAGCTAACAAGACCTATATGGACCGCGCCGTTCAGGTGGTTCGTCTGCACGGCGACTGCCAGTTCTCTCAGGGTGGTTCGGCTTACGACGTATTGCACGTACTGAAGAACCAGGGTATCTGCCCGGAGGACGCAATGCCGTTCCCAGGTTCACTCTACGGCGACTCGCTTAACAACTTCAACGAGTTCTTCGGCCAGCTTGAGCCGTACGTAGCAGGCATCGCTAAGAGCACAGCTAACAAGATTTCTTCGCAGTGGAAGGTGGGTCTCCAGGGCATCCTCGACGCTTACCTCGGCCAGTGTCCGGAGAAGTTCACATACGAAGGCAAGGAGTACACTCCGAAGTCATTCGCAGCAAGCCTCGGCTTGAACTTCGACGACTATGTAACAATCACAAGCTACTCTCACCACCCGTACTACACACAGTACGCTGTTGAGGTGCAGGACAACTGGCGCAACCCGCTGTCATGGAACCTTCCGATGGAGGACATGGCACGCATCCTCGAGAACGCTGTCATGAACGGCTACACAGTAGCTTGGGGTGGCGACGTTAGCGAGCCTGGCTTCACACGCAAGGGTCTTGCTTACTTCGTAGACACAAAGAAGGCTGAGGGCCTCTCTGGCAGCGACATGGCTCGCTGGTTGAAGCTTTCTCCGGCAAAGCGCACAAACCTCATCGACTCACTCGGCTGCAAGGTGCCTGAGCTTGAGCCGACAGCAGAGCAGCGTCAGCAGCGCTTCGACAACTGGGAGCTCACCGACGACCACGGCATGCTTATCTTCGGTATCGCTAAGGACCAGCATGGCAAGGAATACTACATGGTGAAGAACTCTTGGGGCGAGACAGGCGACTACAAGGGTATCTGGTACATGACAAAGAACTTCATCGTAGCCAACACAATGGACTTCATGGTTAACAAGAACGCTATCCCGGCTGACATCCTCCAGAAGATGATCGAGGCTAAGAAGAATCAGGGAATCGGCGATTAATCGACAGTTTCCATAAACTAACTATACAGACCGAGCACGTGGACACCCACGCTTGCTCGGTCTTTTTTTTGTGCATTTGCCACCGGATAGCGGACGGAATCCGATTGGACGGCGAACGGAATCCGATTGGACTGCGGACGGAATCCGATTGGACTGCGGACGGAATCCGATCAGACGGCGAACGGAATCCGATTGGATGGCGAACGGAATCCGATTGGATGGCGGACGCAAACGACTGAACACAGACTATAAAAATATAACAATTAGTTACAAAGATTTTAAGCGGCACCTGAAAAACACGCCAAACAATCCTCGTATTCCACATAATTTTTGTAACTTTACACGCGTTTTACCTTAAACGCGCAGACACTCTGCACCCCACTCCTAAACCGAGAAAAAATAAAAACTATATATAATGTTATTCAAATGGAATTACAAGCCACCTACGAAAGAGGAGAAACAGGCGGCTGACGAACTGGGGGCGAAGCTGAATATCAGCCCGATACTCGCCCAGCTGCTAATGCAACGCGGCATAACAACAGAGTCAGCGGCCAAGCGATTCTTCCATCCGCAGCTGGCAGACCTCATCAACCCCTTCCTCATGAAGGACATGGACCTCGCCGTCGACCGTCTCAACGACGCGATGGGCCGCAAGGAACGCATACTCGTCTACGGCGACTACGACGTGGACGGATGCACTGCGGTAGCACTGGTGTATAAGTTCATACAGCAGTTCTACTCCAACATAGAGTATTACATCCCCGACCGCTACGACGAAGGCTACGGCGTGAGCAAGAAAGGCATCGACTACGCCAAAGAGGCCGGCGTGAAGCTCATCATCATCCTCGACTGCGGCATCAAGGCCATTGAAGAGATAGCCTACGCCAAGTCGCTCGGCATCGACTTTATCATCTGCGACCACCACATGCCCGACGAAGAACTGCCGCCAGCCGTGGCTATCCTCAACCCGAAGCGACCCGACGACACCTACCCGTTCAAGCATCTCTGCGGATGCGGCGTGGGATTCAAGCTGATGCAGGCGTTCGCCAAGAACAACGGCATACCCTTCGCCAGACTCATACCGCTGCTCGACTTCTGTGCCGTGAGCATAGCTGCCGACATCGTGCCCGTAACCGAGGAGAACCGCATTCTCGCCTACCACGGACTCAAGACACTCAACCAGAACCCGAGCATAGGTCTGAAGGCTATCATCGACATCTGCGGACTCGGAGGCAGAGACATATCAATGAGCGACATCGTATTCAAGATAGGCCCGCGCATCAATGCGTCTGGACGTATGGAGAACGGACGCGAGAGCGTAGACCTGCTCGTAGAGAAAGACTTCTCGCATGCGCTCGCCAAGGCAAAGCACATCGACGAGTACAACGAGCAGCGCAAGGATATCGACAAGCAGATGACGGAGGAGGCGAACAGCATCGTCTCGAAGCTGGAGAGCCAGCGCCACCGCTCGTCGATAGTGCTCTACGACGAGAACTGGAAGAAGGGCGTTATCGGCATCGTGGCGTCACGACTCACCGAAATCTACTTCCGCCCGACCGTAGTGCTCACTCGCGATGGCGACTTCGCTACGGGTTCTGCACGCAGCGTGACGGGTTTCGACGTCTACTCGGCTATCAAGAGTTGCCGCGACCTGCTCGTCAACTTCGGCGGACACACCTACGCAGCCGGACTGACGCTGCGCTGGGACGACATTCAGGAGTTCCGCAACCGCTTCCAGCGATATGTAGACGAGCACATACAGCCCGAACAGACAGAGGCAATGCTCAACATCGACGCCGAAATCGACTTCCGCGACATAACGAAGAAACTGCATAACGACCTGAAAAGGTTCTCGCCGTTCGGACCCGGCAACACCAAGCCGCTCTTCTGCACGACAGACGTATACGACTACGGCACGAGCAAGGTTGTAGGACGCGAGCAGGAGCACATAAAGCTTGAGCTTGTAGATTCGAAGTCGAGCAACATCGTCAACGGTATCGCATTCGGACAGAGCGCTTCAGCGCGTTACATTAAATCGAAACGTAGCTTCGATATTGCCTACACCATTGAGGACAACGTTTTCAAACGCAACATGGTGCAGCTGCAGATTGAAGACATACGAGTGGCTGAGGAAGACTAACAACAAAACGTTAAAGAGAAGCTTCAATAGACAAAAAGATGGGTTACGACGACACACTATATCTCAAGATACTGAGAGACACTTGGGGCTACTCCGATTTCCGCGGCATACAGCGCGACATCATACGCAGCATCGCCGAGGGCAAGGACACACTGGGACTGATGCCTACGGGCGGCGGCAAATCGCTCACGTTCCAGGTGCCGGCTCTCGCCATGGAAGGCGTGTGCATCGTCATCACACCGCTCATCGCCCTGATGAAAGACCAGGTAGACAATCTGCGACGACGCCAAGTGCTCGCCGCAGCCATCTATTCGGGTATGAGCCGTCAGGAAATAGTAAAGACACTCGAGAACTGCGTGCTCGGTCATACAAAGATACTCTACGTTTCTCCCGAGCGCATAGGCTCTGAACTGTTCCAGACAAAACTGGCGCACATCAAGGTGAGCTTCATCACCATCGACGAGGCTCACTGCATATCGCAATGGGGCTACGACTTCCGACCGTCATACCTGCACATTGCCGACATACGCCGCATAAAGCCCGATGCACCAATACTCGCGCTCACTGCAACTGCTACGACAGAGGTGATTGACGACATTCAGGAGCAGTTGAAATTCAAGGAGAAGAACGTGTACCGCATGAGTTTCGAGCGTAAGAACCTCGCTTACGTAGTGCGTTCATCAGACAACAAGATGCAGCAGCTCATACACATTCTGAACTCGATAAGCGGCAGTGCAATAGTGTATGTACGCAGTCGCAAATTGGCTAAGGAGATAAGCGAATACATATTAAACAACAACATTAGCGCTACGTTCTATCATGCTGGACTTGAGCACTCTACAAAAGACGAGCGACAGAAGAAGTGGCACGATGACGAGGTGCGCGTAATGGTGGCAACCAACGCTTTCGGCATGGGCATCGACAAACCAGACGTGCGCGTCGTGATACACATCTCATGCCCCGACTCCATCGAGGCTTACTTCCAGGAAGCGGGCAGAGCCGGACGCGACGGCAAGAAGGCTTACGCCGTATTGCTGTACGACAGGGGCGACAGAACAAAACTCGTGAAACGCATTGCGCAGGAGTTCCCCGACAAGAAGGAGATATGCCGCGTGTATGAGCACGTGGCATACTATCTGCAGATTGCTGCCGGGTCGGGCTACGGGCGCACGTTCCGATTCGAGATAGAAAAGTTCTGCCGCATATTCCACCACTACCCAGTCATCGTCAACTCGGCTCTGAAGATACTCACAAGGGCTGGCTATCTGGAATACGACGTCGACCCCGACTCGCGAACACGTGTGAAGTTCACGCTCGAACGCGACCAGCTATACATGCTCCACGACACGACGCCCAACGAAGAAGCAGTGATAACAACGATGCTACGCGAATACAGCGGACTGTTTGTCGACTACCATTTCATAGAAATAGCATTCATTGCACACGCCAGCGGTCTCACGCAGCAGCAGGTATACCTGATACTGACGAGTCTGAGCCAGCGACGCATACTTCACTTTATACCCGAACGGTCGGTGCCGCTCCTGACATACACAAGAGACCGCGTACTGCCGGAGGAAATAGTGATAAGTAAAACGGTATACGAGGAGCGCAAGGCGCAGTTCGAGAAACGCATAGAAAGCATTATCAATTACGCCGAGAACGACACCGTGTGCCGCAGCAGACAGTTGCTGCGCTACTTCGGCGAGACACGCACAGAAGACTGCCAACAGTGCGACGTGTGTCTTGCGCACCAAAAGACGCCACAATCGTACAAAAAAGCCTTCAATCAAGCGCTTAAAGCGATAAAAGAAATGCTCGCCGACGGCGAAAAGCACTCAATAACAGAGCTTAACAAGATAACACTCAATCAGGACGCAAAAGACGAAGCACTCGAATATCTCGTCAACGAAGAGGTGATAGGAGTGAAGTACAACGACATCTACTTAAAAAAGTAACTTAAAATAAATTAAATAGATAAGATTTTATTCCGTATCTCGCTATTTTTTGTTTACTTTTGCAAAAGAAGCGACGTGTATTGAAACGCCCCACAAAGCGCACACATTAATTATAATAAAAAGAAAAGAAAATAGATATGTTTGAAAATCTTAGTGACAGACTTGAACGCAGTTTCAAAATCCTCAAAGGTGAAGGCAAGATTACCGAAATCAACGTTGCCGAAACCCTTAAAGACGTAAGACGCGCTCTGCTGGATGCCGACGTAAACTATAAGGTGGCAAAGACTTTCACAGACACCGTGAAGAAGAAAGCCCTCGGCATGAACGTACTCACAGCGGTGAAGCCAAGCCAGCTGATGGTGAAGATCGTACACGACGAACTCGCAGAACTCATGGGTGGCGAAGCAGCCGAGCTTAACTTGAACGGACGCCCGTCAATCATCCTTATGAGCGGTCTGCAGGGTTCGGGTAAGACCACATTCTCAGGCAAGCTCGCAAACATGCTCAAGAACAAGCAGCACAAGAACCCGTTGCTCGTAGCCTGCGACGTATATCGTCCGGCTGCTATCGAACAGCTCAAGGTTGTGGGCGAGCAGATTGGCGTACCGGTATATTCTGAGCCGGAGAGCAAGGATGTTGTAAGCATCGCAAACAACGCTATCCGCGAGGCAAAGGCTAAGAGCTACGACGTAGTAATCGTCGATACTGCAGGTCGTCTGGCTGTAGACGAGGAGATGATGAACGAGATTGAGACTCTGAAGAACGCAATCAACCCGAACGAGACTCTCTTCGTTGTCGACTCAATGACTGGTCAGGACGCTGTCAACACAGCTAAGGAGTTCAACGACCGTCTCGACTTCGACGGCGTGGTTCTCACCAAGCTCGACGGCGACACACGCGGCGGTGCAGCTCTCTCTATCCGCACCGTTGTCACTAAGCCAATCAAGTTCGTAGGTACAGGCGAGAAGATGGAAGCTATCGACGTATTCCATCCGTCACGTATGGCAGACCGAATCCTCGGCATGGGCGACATCGTGAGTCTTGTTGAACGCGCTCAGGAGCAGTTCGACGAAGAAGAGGCACGCCGCTTGCAGAAGAAGATTCAGAAGAACAAGTTCGACTTCAACGACTTCCTCGGACAGATTGAGCAGATCAAGAAGATGGGCAATCTGAAGGATCTCGCAGCAATGATTCCGGGCGTAGGCAAGGCTATCAAGGACGTTGACATCGACGACAATGCTTTCAAGGGCATTGAAGCAATCATAAAGAGTATGACTCCGAAGGAGCGTACCAACCCAGAAATTCTCAACCAGAGCCGCCGCATGCGTATTGCGAAAGGTAGCGGTACGAACATCCAGGAGGTGAACCGCCTCATCAAGCAGTTCGACCAGACACGCAAGATGATGAAGATGGTTACTGGTACAAATATGGCAAAAATGGCAGGCATGATGAGCAAGATGAAAGGCATGCCAGGTATGCCGAAGTTCTAAAACATTAAAGATATGCAACTGATAGACGGAAAAGCAACAGCCGAGGCTATTAAAGCAGAAATAGCCGAAGAGGTAAAGAGCATCATGGCCGCAGGTGGCAAGCAACCGCATCTCGCGGCTGTACTTGTCGGACACGACGGCGGCTCTGAGACTTATGTGAAGAACAAGGTTCTGGCCTGCGAGAAGTGCGGCTTTAAGTCGACACTTATCCGCTACGAGGATGACATCACCGAAGACGAACTGCTCGCATGTGTAGATCGTCTGAACAATGACGATGACGTAGACGGATTCATCGTGCAGTTGCCGCTCCCGCGTCATATCAACGAGCAGAAGATAATAGAGGCTATCGACTACCGCAAGGACGTTGACGGCTTCCATCCTATAAACGTCGGACGCATGTCTATCGGTCTGCCATGCTTCGTATCGGCTACTCCACTCGGAATAGTGACATTGCTGAAGCGCTACAACATCGAAACCGCCGGCAAGAAATGCGTTGTGCTCGGCAGAAGCAACATCGTAGGCAAGCCTATGGCACAGTTGATGATGCAGAAGCAGTACGGCGACGCTACCGTCACCGTATGCCACTCGCACACCACCGACATCAAGAAGGAATGTCGCGAAGCCGACATCATCATTGCAGCTATCGGCAAGCCCGACTTCGTGACAGCCGATATGGTGAAGGAAGGCGCAGTAGTGATTGACGTAGGCACAACCCGTGTTCCTGACGCAACCCGCAAGAGCGGTTTCCGTCTCAACGGCGACGTGAAGTTCGACGAAGTAGCTCCGAAGTGTTCGTTCATAACACCAGTGCCAGGCGGCGTCGGACCGATGACAATCTGTTCACTGATGAAGAACACGCTGCAGGCAGCGAAGGGATGGTAAGATAAAGACAGGCGTCAGCATCCGGCATCACTGGTGCTTACAACTGTCAACGCAACAACATAACACACCCCAACCTTAATAAGTATGACAGCAGAAGACTATTACAAGCTCGGCAACGAGTACAGACGTAAAGGCGATTGGAAGCATGCTATCGACAACTATCTCGAAGCAATAGCTCTCGACCCCGAGTCGCCTGCAGTGGAAGCAAAGCAAATGCTCGACGACATGTTCGCCTTCTACTGTAAAGATATGTATAACCCCTAACTCTAAACAACATATTACTATGGGAAAAATCAAAGGTGCTATCGTGGTTAACACCGACCGATGCAAAGGATGCTCTCTTTGTGTTGTAGCTTGCCCGAAAGATGTCATTGCTCTCACAGCAAAGGCAGTGAACGTGCATGGTTATCAATACGCCGAGGCTGTAAGACCTGACGATTGTATTGGTTGTGCATCGTGCGGAATCGTATGTCCGGACGGATGTATTAGTGTTTACCGTAAAAAAATGGAGGATTAACACAATGGCAGAACAGGAAGTTAAACTTATGAAAGGCAACGAGGCTCTCGCCCACGCTGCCATCCGTTGTGGCTGTGATGGTTATTTCGGCTATCCTATTACTCCACAGACCGAAGTTATCGAAACACTCTCAGAACTCAAGCCTTGGGAGACTACTGGCATGGTAGTGCTTCAGGCAGAGAGTGAAGTTGCATCAATCAACATGCTTTACGGTGGCGGTGGCTCCGGCAAGCGCGTTATGACATCGTCGTCAAGTCCGGGCGTATCGCTCATGCAGGAGGGTATCTCTTACATGGCAGGCGCAGAAGTACCGGGTCTTATCGTCGACGTTCAGCGAGGCGGCCCTGGTCTTGGCACCATCCAGCCTTCACAGAGCGACTATTTCCAGGCTACCCGTGGCGGTGGCAATGGCGACTACTATATTCTCGTGCTCGCACCAAACTCAGTTCAAGAGATGGCCGACTTTGTCGACCTCTCATTCGAGCTCGCTTTCAAGTATCGCATCCCTGCAATGATTCTCTCTGACGGTGTTATCGGACAGATGATGGAGAAGGTAGTTCTTCCTCCGTTCAAGCCACGCCGCACAAACGAGGAGATCATCAAGGAATGTCCGTGGGCATCAACCGGTTGCAAGGGCCGTAAGCCCGTCGTTATCACATCTCTCGAGCTTAAGCCTGAGATTATGGAGCAGCGCAACCTGCAGCTTCAGGAGAAGTACCGCAAGATTCGCGAGAACGAGGTTCGCTACGAGACCAAGTTCATGGACGACGCAGAATACATGATCGTTGCGTTCGGTTCGGCAGCGCGTATTGCAGAAAAGACTATCGAGCTTGCACGTGCAGAGGGCATCAAGGTCGGATTGTTCCGTCCTATCACATTGTGGCCTTTCCCCGAAAAGGAGATTGCAGAGGCAGCTAAGAAGCTCAAGGGTATTCTCGTTGCAGAGATCAACGCCGGCATGATGATTGAGGACGTGCGCCTCGCAGTAAACGGCACTGTACGTTGTGAGCACTACGGACGACTCGGCGGCATCGTTCCCGAGCCAGAGGAAATGGTTAAAGCTTTAAAGGAGAAATTTCTATGAACGATATAATATCACCGGAGAACCTGGTTTATAAAAAGCCTGAGCTTCTCAACGATACCCACATGCACTACTGCGCAGGTTGTTCGCACGGCGTAGTTCACAAACTTGTGGCTGAAGTTATCGAAGAAATGGGCATGCAGGAGAACACCATCGGCGTAAGCCCGGTAGGTTGCTCTGTATTCGCCTACAAATATATCGACATCGACTGGCAGGAAGCAGCACACGGACGCGCTCCAGCTCTTGCTTCTGCCATCAAGCGTCTGTGGCCAGAGCGCCTTGTCTTCACCTATCAGGGCGACGGCGACATGGCTTGTATCGGAACTGCCGAGAGTATCCACGCATTGAACCGCGGTGAGAACATCACTCTCATCTTCATCAACAATGCCATCTATGGTATGACTGGTGGACAGATGGCTCCGACAACGCTTATCGGTCAGAAGACATCTACATGTCCTTACGGTCGCGAGCCTAAATTGCACGGCTGGCCGCTCAACCTCTCTGAAATGGCTGTCACTCTACCGGGCACATGCTTCGTAACACGCCAGAGCGTGGAGAACGTAGCATCAATCCGCAAGGCAAAGGCTGCTATCAAGAAGGCGTTCACAGCATCTATGGAGGGCAAGGGTTCATCACTCGTTGAGATTGTTGCTACATGCAACAGCGGATGGAAGTTGCCACCGGTGAAGGCCAACAAGTGGATGGAAGAGAATATGTTCAAACAATACCCGAAGGGTGACTTAAAAGACACGACAAACCTATGAAAGCAGAAATAATTATAGCAGGTTTCGGAGGACAGGGCGTGCTCTCAATGGGTAAGATTCTCGCCTACTCCGGTCTGATGGAAGACAAAGAAGTAACATGGATGCCGGCTTACGGACCTGAGCAGCGTGGCGGTACAGCCAACGTGACAGTAATCGTGAGCGAAGAGCGCATCTCGTCGCCTATCCTTAGCCAGTATGACGTGGCTATCGTGCTCAACCAGCCGTCGCTCGACAAGTTCGAGTCGAAGGTGAAGCCTGGCGGCATACTTATATATGACGGTTTCGGTATCATCAATCCGCCGACACGCAAGGACATCAATGTCTATCGTATCAACGCTATGGATAAGGCTGCCGAACTGAAGAACTCAAAGGTGTTCAACATGATTGTACTCGGCGGCCTGCTTAAGGTTTGCCCGATCGTGAGCACCAACGGCCTTAACAAGGCTCTTTACAAGACACTTCCCGAGCGTCACCACGGTCTTATTCCTCTGAACATGGAGGCTGTAGAGGCTGGCGGACAGATTATCGAGAAGGTTTAATATCGAAAACTTATTTTTTTATAACTCTCTAATTATTGGGGGCGGGCTGCAGTGATTGCACCCCGTCCTTTTTTGTTGTTTGCAGTTGAAGGTATTTATATAGTTTGCAGTTTGACTTTGTCATTGTTTGCAATTCTGACAATTTTAAAGTTTCATACCCTTAATATTATTTTGTCTATAGAAATCGAGTACGTGAAAAAATCATCCATATCTTCCAGGATCGCAGTAACACGCACATTATAAGCAATATAAAGGCTGGAAGATATTCTACAAATCGAGTTATCTTCCAGCTTATCTCCCAGCCTGACACCGGCTTCACCCACAAACTACTGCGCGTCGCGGTAGATTCCGTCTACGATTGAGTCGGCAAGGGAGATGTTCGGCACAAGGATGGTGTCGCAACTGAGCGACTTCGCTACGAGCAGGAATATCTCTGCTGCGGGTACAATCACATCAGCTCGGTCTTCCTTCAGATGAAACTGCTCCATGCGCTCACTGAACGACAATGAAGCAAGCTGCGTGTAAAGTTCCTGCAGACGGTCGACGGGCAGACTGCGCTCCTCACCCTTCACATGCGAGAGTTTGAAGAGGCGGTTGATGTTGCCGCCCGAACCGATAATCTTCGTACCCGGATACTCCTTGGCGTACCTCTCCAGCACCTTACACATCGAGGCAAGCTCCTTCTTACTCACCGCTCCGGCAAGCATACGCAGTGTACCCACATTGAACGAGTGGCTCTCGGCAAGAATGCCGTCATGCAGAAGCGAAATCTCCGTACTGCCACCGCCGACGTCGACATAAGCATAGTTGCCTACCCCACTGTCGGTGTTCTCCACAAGGTTGTTGCAGAGCAACTGCGCCTCAGCCGCACCGGGTATAATCTCAAGGCGTATGCCCGTATGCTTCTCAATGCGCTTCATCACCTTGCGCCCGTTCTCGGCGTCGCGCATAGCAGAAGTGGCGCAAGCGCGATACTGCTCCACATTGTAAAGCAGCATGAACTGGCGGAACGCCTTCATCATGTGGAACATCATGTGCTGACGCTGCTTCGAGATCTTGCCGAGCGTGAACACATCCTTGCCAAGACGCAGCGGAATGCGCACAAACAGCAGTTTCGTAACCTTCACCTCACCAGTCTCGTTGTTTGGGTCGAAACTCTTTATCAGCAGTCGGGCTCCGTTCGAGCCGATGTCAATAGCCGCAATGTTCATCACATTGCTCTCTAAAACGTTATCCATCTGTATATCTATTTACCGAAATAACTTTATTCAAACATAAATACTACTTCTCGGCGTACGCCTTATGCAGTTCTTCCTGCGAGCGGAACGGCATTTCGCCTTCTACAACGGGTTGAATCTCGTTAGTGCCGCGTCCATCCACGATGCGTCCGTTCGTAGTGTCGCGCAGTCCGTAGTCGACGGTGCGTAGCAGGTCTGCCTTCATGTCCTCGTCGTATACCGGAGTGAGCACCTCGATGCGGTTCACGAGGTTGCGCGGCATCCAGTCGGCAGAACCGATGAAGTAGCGCGGACGGTTGTTGTTGCAGAAGATGAGGATGCGCGAGTGTTCGAGATAGCGGTCGATGATGCCAATGATGCGTATATTCTCGCTCATACCCTCCACGCCCGGCACAACCGAACAGTTGCCACGCACGAGAGCGTCGATACGCACACCGGCACGCGACGCAGCGTACATCTTGTTCACAATGTCGGGGTCGGTGATATGGTTTATCTTCAGCTTCACCCAAGCCGGCTTGCCTTCCTGTGCGTTCTTTATCTCGGTGTCGAAAAGTCGCAGGATGCGTGTCTTCATCGAGTTAGGCGAAACAAGCAGTTCGCGGAATCGCATCGGCGAGAAAGGTCGGTCGATGAACTCGAACACCTTTGCCACCTCAGACACGATGCCCTGTCGCGCCGTCATCATGAGATAGTCGGTGTATACCTTTGCGTTGCCCTCATGGAAGTTGCCAGTTCCGACGCAGGCGATGTCGCCCTTCGTGGTGTGTATGTAGAGCAGTTTAGAGTGAATCTTCAGACCTTCCACGCCAAAAATCACGTTGACGCCCTCCTCCTGCATACGCTTGCTCCACTTGATGTTGCTCTCCTCGTCGAAGCGCGCCATCAGCTCTACCACAGCCGTCACCTTCTTGCCGTTGCGTGCGGCGCAGATGAGCGCCTTCACCACCTTCGAGTCTTTCGCCAGACGATAGAGCGTGGTCTTTATCTCCTTCACGCTGGGGCGTAATGCAGCCTCGCGCAGCAGACGTATGTAGGCGTCGAACGAATGGTATGGCACGTGTATGAAGCGGTCTTTCTTGCGAATCTGTTCGAGCATCGACTCCTCGCTGAGGAACTCCGGTCGCATCACTGGCTGCCAGCGCTCGTACTTCAGTTCGAAGTGTCCGCAGTCGGGGAACGACATCAGGTCGCGGTGGTTCTGGTATCTGCCACCGGCGAGCGCCGTGTCGAGTTCGCGCACGTTGAGTCGGTCGAACACGCGCTTCTGCATTTCGCGCGGCATGTCCTTGTCGTAAATCACGCGGATAGCCACACCACGCTTGCGCGAGTCTACGCCCAGCGCAATCTTCTCCATAGCGCCGTAGTCGGAGAGGTTGTCCATCTCCATCTCAGCGTCCTTTGTGAACTTGAACGAGTAGGCCTCGTAGTCGGACGACTTCGTGCCGATGAAGATGAGCGGCAGACAGAAGCGTATCACATCGTCAAGGTACATGATATTGTCGAAACCGTCGGACGACGGAATCTTAATGAAGCGTCCGTAGACGCGGTCAGGCACCTTTATGATGGCGTACTTCACCTTATGGTCGTCGTCGCGGTGCATCTTCTTGACGACAAGATATATTCTGTTGTCCTCAAGCGTATTGAGGTCGTCGATAGCCGAGAGCCATATAGGATTGGTCGATCCGTTGAGACGGTCGTAATAGAAGTTCTTCAGGAATTGTTTCTGTTCGTCGTTCAGTTGTGATTCGTTCAGAAGGCGCACGTGGTGTTCCTCCAGTTCGGCAGCCACCTTGCGTATCACCTTCGTATACTCGTTAGAGTATTCCTCGTTAAGTCGGTTGATTGTCTTCAGTGTCTTGCGTATGGTCTTGCGATGGCGTTCGGGCAGCGACTCGTTATCAACCAGTCGGTTGAGCGAAGCCACACGCACGCGGAAAAATTCGTCAAGATTGTTGCTGTAGATGCCGAGAAACGAGAGACGTTCCAAGAGCGGAACAGTAGGTTTTTCGGCTTCCTGCAGAATGCGGTGGTTGAAGTACATCCAGCTCACATCACGTTCCACGTATGTTGTTTGTTTCTCTTTCTTAGTCATGATTTTAAAGGTATTTATATAGAAAGCACAAGTGTTTCGCTCTCTGATGTGAGGTGCAGTTGCTTGCGGAACTTCTTCTCTGTTCCGCCCGGCACGTTGATTGTCGTAAGTTCGAAGTCGTCGGAGAAGGCTGTGCGTGCAAGGTCCTTTACGGCGCCGAGGAACGTCACTTTCTTAAGCTTTTCGCAGCCTGCGAAGGCATACGGAGCCACTGTTGTAACGGATGCCGGAATAGTCACTTCCTCAAGTGCGTCGCAGTCGCTGAAGGCGTCGCGCTCAATGCACTCAAGACCTTCGGGCAGTTGCACCTTCTTCAGTTTCGAACGGCGCGAGAACGCCATGCTTCCGATGGTCTTCACGGTCTTCGGCACGATAACCATTGCTGCATCAGTGAGTGCAGATATCAAACGAGTGCGGTCGGCATTGTAGAGCATCTTGGCTTCGAGGCAGAACGCTTCCGACTGGTTGTTAAGCACCTTGCCGTCGAGTTCTACAAACGGGTTCACGCCCAACTCCTCAACCAAGGGCGGAATGCATACCGACTGCAGCGAGAGACAGCGTGCGAAGGCTTCGTCGCCGATACGCTTCACGGAAGCCGGAATGGCTACGTTCTTGAGGAATGGGCATCCCCAGAAAGCTTTGTCGCAGATTTCCTCGGTGTCTTCTCTCACGGTGTAGACACCTTCGATGGTCTTCTTTGCAGCTACGAGACGCTTGCCGCCCTTCGAGTAGTAAACGCCCCATCCGTCGTTGCGTATGTTCTCGAACTTCTTCACAGCAAGGTCCATAATCTGTTTCTCGAACTCGTCATCCGACTTGATGCGCATTTTCAACAATCCTAAAATTACCTTTTTCTTATCCTTCATATTACGTATTTTAATACCGCTGCAAAGATAGGAAACATTGTTTACAGAGATGTTTCATGCTTTTAGCATTGTTGTTACAATGCGGTTACAGCCTTATACCTTATTATATATGCACCGCGCAGACACCTTATTATACAGCATATATGGCAGTACTCCATATCAAGTACTTGAGTAATCTGTTAGAAGTACTTGAGTAATCTACTACAGGTACTCGAGTAATCTACCACAAATACTGAGCAAGAAGTACACGTTTGGTGATTATAAAACCAACAATAGTCAATGAAAATAGGCTCGTTTTCTTTGTAAAGCGACATAAAAGCACTACCTTTGTCTATGAAATTAAAAACCATCTATATGAACAAATCCAAAAGACTTATTTTCAAACTGGCGTTTGCTGCGCTCGGTCTGTTGCCGAACATGGCTACTACGGCGCTTTCAGACACCACCGACTACACAAAGTACGTTAACCCGTTCGTTGGCAACGCTGACAACGGACACACTTTCCCGGGGGCGTGCCGCCCGTTCGGCATGATACAGACCAGCCCGGTGACGGGTGCTGTGGGCTGGCGCTACTGCTCTGAGTACGTATACAGCGACTCGCTCATTTGGGGATTCACACAGACCCACCTCAACGGCACGGGCTGTATGGATCTGGGCGACATCCTCGTGATGCCAGCAAGCGGAAAGCGCACACGCTCATGGGACGGCTACCGCTCTCACTACTCTAAGCAGCAGGAGTTTGCTACGCCGGGCTACTACTCGGTGTATCTTACAGACGCTAAGGTGAAGGCCGAGCTGACAGCGGCGCCGCACGTTGCATTCCACCGCTACACGTTCGACAACCCCGACTCTACTTCCGTGTTCATCGACCTGCAGCACGCTCCGGCTTGGCGCGATGAGCAGTATCACTCGCAGTGCATCTCGTGCGAGACAAAGTGGGAGGACGCACAGACGCTCACCGGACACGTACGCAACAAGGTGTGGGTAGACCAGGACTACTTCTTCGTGATGAAGTTCAACCGACCGGTGGTGAGCCACATTGAGCTGCCGAAGGCTGTGGACACAGAGCGCGGACAGCGACTTGTGGCTACGTTCGACATACCACGCGGTGAGCAGCTTCTCGTGAAGGTGGCTATGTCTACAACGAGCGTTGAGGGCGCACGCCGAAATATGGAGGCAGAAGTGCCGGCATGGAACTTCGCCGAGGTGACACGCACCGCGCACGACGAGTGGAACTCTTACCTTAGCCGCATCGACGTAACCGGCACCGATACCGACAAGCAGAACTACTACACGGCGTTCTACCACGCGCTGATTCAGCCGAACCATATTGCGGACGTAGACGGTAAGTATCGCAACGCCGACAACAAGGTGGTATGCGCAAGCAACGGCGAGTTCTACTCTACCTTCTCTTGCTGGGATACCTACCGCGCAGCTCATCCGTTCTACACAATGGTGATACCCGAGCGTGTGGACGGATTGGTTAACTCGCTCGTTGAGCAGGCAGAGGTGCAGGGCTTCCTGCCTATATGGGGACTCTGGGGCAAGGAGAACTTCTGCATGGTCGGCAACCACGCCGTGGCTATCGTGGCAGAGGCTTATCACAAGGGATTCCGCGGCTTCGACGCCGAGCGTGCGTTCAACGCCATCAAGCGCACACAGACCGTGAACCACGGTGAGAAGTACGACTGGGAGACATTCATGAAGTACGGTTACTGGCCTACAGACCTCGTAGCTTCAGAGTCGGTTTCCAACTCACTCGAGTGTATGTACGACGACTATGCCGCTGCAGATATGGCTCGACTCATGGGCAAGAAACAGGATCAGCAGTATTTCGCACGCCGTGCCAACTTCTACAAGAATCTCTTCGACAAGCAGACCAACTTCATGCGTCCACGCCTTGCAGACGGTTCGTGGAGAAGTCCGTTCAACCCGAGCGATGTGGCGCACGCCGAAACCGTAGGCGGCGACTACACCGAGGGCAACGCATGGCAGTATACATGGCAGGTGCAGCACGACATACCGGGGCTCATCAAGCTCTTCGGCGGACCGAAGCCGTTCCTCAAGAAGCTTGACGAGTTCTTCTCGCTCAAACTTGTCACCTCGCAGAACGACGTCACAGGACTTATCGGACAATATGCTCACGGCAACGAGCCGAGCCACCACGTGGCTTATCTCTATGCTCTGGCTGGCCGCCCGTCGCGCACCCAGGAACTCATCCGCGAGATATTCGACACACAGTACCACCCCACCGTCGACGGACTCTGCGGCAACGACGACTGCGGACAGATGTCGGCTTGGTACATGCTCTCGGCTATGGGCTTCTATCCTGTCAACCCGGTAAGCGGCGAGTATGTGTTCGGCGCTCCGCAGATGCCGAAAATAGTGCTCCAGCTGCCAAAGGGAAAGACCTTCACCGTTATAGCCGACGGCATTTCGGCTGACAACAAGTACGTAGATTATATCACGCTGAATGGTAAAAAGTACAACAAGACGTCTATTTCGCACAGCGAAATCATGCGTGGTGGCACATTGGTCTACAAAATGTGCAACAAAAAGAAGCACGATAAGAACTAAAAAGCTGCAATAAGCAGCGTTTATTAGTCTATTTTTGAGTATTTATAGCTGATTTTTCCTATTATCACAAAGAAAAAGCCAAATAATTCTGCTGTTATTTGGCTTTTTCATTTATTTTTCTTTACTTTGCAATAGATAATTGAATAGAGAGAATAACAAAATAACTATTATTTAAACAAAAGGATTATGAAAAAGATTACAACTCTTTTCGCAGCTGCTGTGATGGCAGCTTCGGCTTCTGCACAGACAGTTACAGAAAGCAAGACATTCGACAACATGTATTTTGGCATCAACACTGGTGTCTCTACAGCTACTAAGGGTCATCACTGGCTTCAGGACTTCCGTCCGAACCTTGGCGTACGTCTCGGCCGCAACTTCACTCCGGTTTTCGGTCTCGCTGCTGAGAGCAACATCTACTTCAAGGAAGTAGGAAGAAAGCAGGGCGGTCTGCACAAGACTGGCACAGCCGTTAACGGTATCAACACATCACTCCTCGGTACAGTAAACCTTACCAACTGGGTAGGCGGTTACAAGGGTGAGCCACGTTGCTTCGAGGTTTCTGCTGTTTACGGTCTCGGCTGGG
The DNA here is from genome assembly GCF_019052365.1 of Leyella stercorea. Taxonomy (GTDB): domain Bacteria; phylum Bacteroidota; class Bacteroidia; order Bacteroidales; family Bacteroidaceae; genus Prevotella. The sequence goes on along the minus strand of NZ_JAHQUY010000046.1, from coordinate 7,251 downwards.
GTCACGTTTTCTCTAACGCAGCTGACTATAACGACAATATGAACATGTTCACTTCTAAGGCTGGTCTCGACTTCGCGTTCAACCTTGGCAAGGCAAAGGCATGGCAGCTCTATGTTGAGCCTTCTATGAACTGGGCACTCAACGGCAACGGCTATGAGGGTGTTAAGTACGACATCAACCGCGCTATGTTCCAGGTTAACGTTGGTCTCGTTTACAAGTTCAAGAACTCTAACGGCACACACAACTTCACACTCGCAACAGGTCGCGACCAGGCAGAGGTTGACGCTCTCAACGCACAGATCAACAGTCTCCGCGAGCAGAACGCTACTCTTACAAGCAAGGACGAGCAGAACCAGAAGAACCTCTCTGCAAAGGATGCTGAAATCAACAACCTGAAGAAGGCTCTCGACGAGTGCAACAAGCGCCCGGCTAAGACTGCTACAGCTACAAACCTCCAGCCGACAGTTATCTTCCGTCAGGGCAAGTCTGTAGTTGATCCGGCTCAGGTAGCTTCTATCGAGCTCATCGCCAACTACATGAAGAACCACAAGGACGCTAACGTAGAAATCAAGGGTTATGCTTCACCGGAGGGTTCTAAGGAGCTCAACCAGCGCCTCTCTGAGAAGCGTGCTGAGGCTGTTAAGGACATCCTCGTTAAGAAGTACAAGATCTCTGCTAACCGTCTGAAGACCACTGGTATGGGTGCTACTGACAAGCTCTTCGAGCAGGTAGAGTTCAACCGCGTTGCTACATTCAACGATTCTACAAAGGACTAATCTTCAGTTCTGAAAAGAACTGATTCCTCAAAGAACTAATTGTCAGTTCTGACAAGAAATGATTCTTAAGATACAAAAAATCCCAGTGCTTTGGTTCAACCATCGCACTGGGATTTTTCTTTTACAACCATATACCTTTTCTTTTCTCTTATTTTGCTACAAACTTAACCTTGCAGCGGCACACTTCCTTTAGTTCTTCGCCAGCGTCTGGCGTCTGCTTCATCACCTGAACGCAGAACTCGCCTGCCGCAACTTCCTCTACATACAGATGCAGCAAGTCGCCGTAATGCGACTCGGCAACATAGGCTATGTCGAAACGCTTCAAGCGGTTCGTCTTATAGAAGTCGAGCCCCCAAAGGTTAAGGATATGCTCTATGTACTTCACGCTGTTGATGTGTCCGTTCACGTCTACATCGCTGTAGCGAGTCTCTACGATGCGGCGGCATTCAGCGCCGTTCTTCGAGAGTTTCACACGCTGAAACGGCTCAATCGGACACGGCTCGTCGGTCTCAATATACTGCGTGATGATGCCGTCGCGCTCAGCAAGTATGTCTACCGGTTGGCGTGTGTCGGTGTCGATCATCGCCCAGATGCTGCGTCCGTATCCGTAGCGTTTGCCGTTCTTGTCGCGTATAGCGTAGTTGCGACTCGTGAAGAACTTCATAACATTCTCCACCCAGGTGTCAACCGTAATGCGGTCGTAGGCAACAGGCATCTCATCGAGTTCCATGACAAAGCGCGAAAGCACCCATGTCTTATGCACCGTATTGAGATAGTCCATGCCGTAACCACGCTCGTTACTGTGGAAGTCGGCTGCATTCAGCAGATGATTGCCAAGATGGCCGAGGAATATATGATTGGAAAAATCGCAGTGGAACGGTTCCACAAGGAAGTCGTAGCTTCCTATCTTACTTAATAAATTCATAGGCTTATTGTTTATTATTTAGAAAGTTCTGCCCCATCTACAGCTATCACCACAGCACGGGGCTTTCCGTTTGAATCAAATTCGCATGTTGCGTAGGGTTCGGGCAGAAGGAAATAGGCACGGAGTCCTTTCAGATTGCCTTCTGTGTTTGGAGGTACGAGGTCTGTACCATCGGCACTCACAAAGCGGTAGCGACCGTCTGCGGGTATCAGGGTCGGATCGTAAATTCCGATGAACTTGAAATGGCCGGATGACAGCAAAGAGCTCATCACACTTGGCTTTGTGGCAAGTATGAACTTGTTCTTCACCACCGGCTTCACAATATCGTTCGTCACTCCTGGCAGTATTCGCACAAGATAAGGCTCGCCGGCGACGGTAGATTTCACGCTGAGGAAGTGATATACAACTTTATCCTCGTCAACCTCCTCGATATCCTTCAGTTGTTTGAACTGCATGCCAGGGAAAGCCGTGCGCATATCGTCCTCTGTAAGAGCGAACGGCAGGCAGAGTGTGTAATAACCGCCGTCTGCTCTGAACGTACGGTCGATTGTTATGCTGTGGACATAGGCATCTTGATAATAAGAAACCAAGTCGGCGTTGCCTTCGGCTTCACCCAAAGTCAGATTTTCTACAACAACCGGCGCGACATAACGACGATATACCTGCACCTTGCCGTAAAAATGAGAGATATTAAAGCGTTTAAAGCGCTTTGTATCAAATTTATAGTCTATATATTGATTCTCTCTCGTCAAAGATACGAATGAAATATCCGCATCACCCTCGTTTGAAAATTTAAAATCAATAAGACTGCGTTCACTTGAATCATTATTTACAAATACTAAATTGGCATCTGTATTTTTCTTTGCGCAAAGCCATCCGCTCTTTGCATCCTTCAAGCGCCAACCGCCCGAAACCTTCTTCAGCGTAAATACAGCCATACTGTCTGTTTCGCACGAAACCATATCGAGTCCGTCTTCTTCGAAAACAGAAACGGCGCAAGGCAGAATGTATTCCTTCTTTGCGTTCTGATACCTGCTCATTGCCACTCCACAACCGCTGCTCACAATTATCACCTCGTCGCCATCGCGCAACAACGACACATCTGAAACATGCATATACTTGGCTGTTTCTGTATTCTGGGCGTTCGTGTCTAAAGAGAATACCGAGAGCAACACAATTAGAGTGAGAAGAAGTTTTCCAGTCATTGAGGAATAGAGTTTAAATGGTTCGTACTTGATATGCAAACTTACAAAAAAAAATCGAATTGCTTGAAGTTGTTCGCAAAAAGATTCGACAACAACAAAAAGAATTGCCCGCAATAAAATAATTAAGAACAAAAGAGAATACAAAAATCAACCCCAACACCACGAGAGTGCTGGGGTCAACGATAGAATATACGGAATTATAACATACGTGTGAATTGCGGAAGAACAACCGCGTGTTTATTTCTTCCAGAAGCGTGAGGTGATGTCGGTGAAGTCGTCGCCTGCCGCGCGCTTGTAAAGGCGCTGGTTTGTGGTGCGCTCCTTAAGGCATCCCAAGTGTTCGATGTACGGACCGAGCTTTATGTAGTCGAAGTCGCGCTTGCGTATAGTTCTCGGGAACTGCTGGCGACCGCTATACCATGCCACCTTCAGCTGCGGATGCTCGCGATGAAGATACTGTGCGAGCTGGCTAACGTACTTCGGGTCGGCATCGCCACCCATAAAGCAGATGCATGTTATCTCGCCATGATAGTTGGCAACGAACTGGTCGAGCACCATCGGAGTCAAAGGTTCGCCGATGTTCTCCCACAGATACTGACTGTGGCAGCCCGGGCAACGGCACGGACAACCGGTGATGTTGATAGACAGCGTCACCTCGTCAGGAATCTCCTGAAATACGATACCTGTATTAAGATAATTGAGCATTGCTTTAGTTGTTTAAAATATTTTGTTCAGACGTGCCGAGCCGTGATTTAGCTCGGACACGCCGAAGAACTTTAGTCTTTGATTTCGTTAGTGCCATTGGCATAGAAGCGGCGGCTTGCCTCCTTCTGACGAGCAGCAGAGAAGTTGCTTACACGCTTCAGATAGCCGATGATACGAGTCATGTAGTCGACATCCTCGCTGCCGCAATTCGGACACTTCTTGAGATATCGCTTGTCGATATGTCCGCACTTGTTGCAGATAGTGTTCGGGATATTGAACGTGAAGTAGTTGCATCCCTCCTTAGCTGCGATGCGCAGGAGTTGGCGATACTGAGCCTTCGAGAGGTGCTCGTCGAGGTTCATGTGAAGCGCCGAGCCACCGGTGAGGTGCTCGATATACGGAGCGCCATGCAACTTGAACTTGTCGACAACGTTGAGCGAGTCGTCCTCCACGATGTAGAAGTAGCTGTTGTAGCAGTCGCGCGGCACGAAGTAGCCGTCCTCGCGGTCCCACTTTGCGTGCTTTACGCCCACGTTCTCAGCCGGAATCATCTCGCAGTTGAACAGCACGTCCTTAGTGCGATACTGCTTGTTGTATTTCTCAACCAGACCGAGCACCTTCTGTACGAAGTGCAGATAGTCGGGGTTATCATTGATCTTCAAGCCCAAGAATTCGGCAGCCTCCACGAGTCCGTTCACACCGATTGTGAGATACTGGCGACCCATGTTGATGTATCCAGCGTCGAAGAGCGGCAGCATGCCCTGAGCCTGCAGCTCCTTGAGGTTCTCGTTGTAAGCGAGCTGCACCTTATGACAGAGGTCTATCACCTCAGAGAGATAGTCGGCATAGTCGAGTCCGTTCTTAACGGCGTACTGTATGCAACGGTTGAGGTTGATGGTGAGCACACTCTTAGAGCCGGTAGACACACCGCCCGCACCGAGTGTATAGCTGAAGCCGTTGTCCTGAATCTCGTTGCGCAGACGGCAGCAAGAGCTGAGCGAGTCGGCATTGTCGCTCATGTATGTGAAGAACGAGTGACCCTCTGAGTACATCTCAGCTGTGAAGTCGCCCCACTCCTTGTCGATTACGTCGCCGTCCTTTGTGAGCAGCGCCATTGTCTCTACCGGGAAGGTGAGCACGGTCTTTGTGCGCTCTTTGTTGAACCACTTCATGAAGCGCTTCTGAAGCCATGAGAGTCCGTTCCAGTCGGGCTTCGAACCGTCGGGGAAGATGAACTCGCCGAAAAGGCTCTCGAAGTATGGTTTGTCATAATAAGCCACGTTCCAGAACACAGCCTGATAGTTGCGCGCGCCGGTGGGCTGGTTGATAGAGTAAACGATTTGCTCGAAGCAGTCAGTAATCATCTTGTCGATAGTGCGCTGCTTTGCAGAGAGGTCTACCACCTTGTCGGCGTGCTTCCAATAGTCGAGTCCGTACTCTTTACCGATGAAGTAGTTGAGGTACATGAGGAACTCCGGTGTAGCGCAAGCGCCACTCAGCATACTCGAAACCATGAACACCATGTTGACGAATCCGCCGCAGAACGACTTCAGGTTTGTAGGAGCCGTAGAGTTGCCGCCGATGCTTGTTGTGCCACCGATGAGCCACGGGTACATCGTGATAGAGGCGCAATAGTTGGCGAGCGATGTCTCGTCGTTCTTGTAGATGAAGTGGTGGTTGAGCTTGTCGAGATACTCGTTAGCGAGTTCCTTGCCGTACATCTTCTTGATGCGGTCGGTGAGCAGGCGGCGGTTCAAGCGGATGAAGCTCGACTTAGGCAGCTCGCCGATGAGCGTAGCGATGTTCTTGTGCTCCACGTTGGCGTTGGCGTCGTACTTCGAGCCGGTTGCAGCGTTGGCAGCGTGACAATAGTCGGTAAGGAACTTGAGCTTTTCGAGAGTCTCACGGTCTTCCGAGTGAAGCTGGCGATAGATAATGAACGACTTTGCCACGTTGTAGTAGCCTTCTCTCATGAGAGCCTGCTCCACCTGGTTCTGTATGTTCTCAACTGTTACGCCGTCGAACACGTCGATGTGGCTCACAATCTTAGAAACAGAGGCTAAGTCAACATCCTCGTTCACTGACTCGAACGCCTTGATTATGGCGTTCATTATCTTGTCTAAAGAGAAGCGGTCTTTAGATCCATCGCGTTTGATGATTGCAAAATCTTTCATTGTATAGTTTCCCGTTTTAGAAAACTTTTTCAATTTTAGAAATCAAAAAGTTTTCCGTTTTGGAAAACTTTTGTGTGTTCTGTCTTATGAAAAGTTTCTCTTTTTAGTTTTGATTACGGCTGCAAAGGTATATAAAAAAAACGATACCACGCTATGTCTTCAACGGAAAAATTCTAACAATTTTAAGCCTCACATACACCATTAGTGTAACGCATTTGATGTAACTTTCAGAGTTTCACCGCACTAATATCGATGAGGTTGTTTACGATTGCGTATATGGTCAAACCAGCCGGACTATGTATCTGCAATTTGCGCGCAATGTTGCGTCTGTGGGTGATTACGGTGTTCACCGAAATGCACAAATGCTCGGCTATCTCCTTGTTACTCATGCCTTGTACGAGCGCCACGATGACGTCTTTCTCACGTTCGCCCAGTGCGTCGGCGCCTTCCTGATTCTTGCCTATCATGCTGGAAATCTTAGCAGATACGTCGCTCTGGCGCGATTTATCCTCAAGATACTTGATGGCTGGGATGAAGATTTTGTCCTCCACTTCGGCATGCAGCGCCAGCCACTCCTCATTATTATATATATCGTAGAGCGTGGCTGAAAGCTGGTTGTTGCGAAGGCTGTCGCCGGGGAAGTACTTGATGATGATGCTCTTCAGTTCACGCAGCTTCATACTCTCCTGTCCGTGATGCTTCGAGTACATGTCGATGGCGTAGTTTGCCATCGGCTTGCCGGCGATGAGCGACTCTACGTACGGGAAGACGGTCTTCTCCTCGTACTTCATGTGCTGCGTCACCGAACGCGAATATTCGTCGTAAAGTTTCAGTATGAGTCGAGCGAGGTTGTCGTTTTCGTCAAGCGCGTCTACAAGTTCCTTGCGTATAAACGGCAACTGGAAACCGATAAAATAGTCGTGGCTTGCCTTCAGATACTGCAACAGTGTAGGCACGGAGAGGCGCGACACGTCGTCCATTTCGCGATAGCCGTTGATGGTGAAGTTGACTACGGCGAGAAACGTATTGGTGTCCACATTCTGGTCGTCGCATACCTGCTTAACCGTCTTGTCGCCAAAGCCGAGACTGATACCGAAGCTACCTAAACTCTGCAACAAGTTGTAGTTGTCGCGAATGAGCGAAATCATCTTGTCGCTTGCCTCATACATTTTCTGATTTTTCATACTCCTGATTATTTTTTGGAATGTGGATATGTCGTACAAAGTTACTAACTCTTTTCGAGAAAACCCGAACATTTACAGACTTTATGATTAAGAAAAGTCATCGTGCACCGAACGGAATCTGATCGGACGGCGGACGCAATCCGATCGGACGGCGGACGCAATCTGATTGGATGGCGGACGTGAACGACGACAATGGCAGTACTTTTTTTAAAAAAAATGCACTTTAACCCAAATCGGTCATTAGGATTTCTCTGTGTCGTACGGCAAAGAGAAATCCTTTAA
>NZ_JAHQUY010000045.1 GCF_019052365.1 Leyella stercorea | reverse complement strand
GGAGCCTCATTAAGGCTGCGTGGGAGAAGTTTATTGCTGAAAAGAAAACTCCCACGGAATTCACGGAATACACAGAAGTTTATTGTTGAGAAGAAACTCCCACAGATTTCACGGATTTACACAGATGCAAGCAAATTGTTCTGTGAATTCCGTGAATTCTGTGGGAGTTTTTACGTTATATAAATATCTGTGTGGATCCGTGCAATCTGTGGGAGAATATCCTCTGCCAGTCTGTTCTGTGTGTTCCGTGAAATCTGTGGGAGCCTCATTAAGGCTGCGTGGGAGAAGTTTATTGCTGAAAAGAAAACTCCCACAGAATTCACGGAATTCACAGAAATTTATTGTTGAGAAGAAACTCCCACAGATTTCACGGATTTACACAGATGTAAGCAAAATGTTCTGTGTGTTCCGTGAATTCTGTGGGAGTAAATATCTGTGTAAATCTGTGGGAGAATATTCTTTGCCAGTCTGTTCTGTGAATTCCGTGAATTCTGTGGGAGGATTTAATATTGGTGCACTGAGTGATATGTTGGTGCACTTCTTGCTCTGGCAAGCGGCAAAGCCGAGCGGAGACAAGTGCACCCCCTGGAGTGTACCCCTAAAACTTCTTCAGCAGGAACGACGGTTTTACACGGAGATAGATGCCGGCAGCGAGACTCAATTGGTTGTTGTTGCGGTACACCTTGTCGCCTACGGTGAAGTCGTCCGTGGTCAGCGTGTTGAAAATGTCAGCCTGCACGCCCCACGAGAATCCCTTGCCCAGTTCTTGCGCGTAGCTCAGCTGCGCACAAACGGTGCGGTTGCGCTTCATCTGGAAGTCGCGTTCGTGAACGCCCACCGATCCGTAGAGCGGATTGCCGAAGATGCTGATGAACTTAGAGCTGTGCCAGTAGGCTCCGCGCAGACAGAAGCGCCAGATGTCAGCCTCAGCCTTCACGTAGAAGCCGTTTCCCTGGTCGTAGGGCAGCAGATTGCCCGTCACCTGGCGGTAGTAAGCCACGTCGGCTTCGGCGTTCAGACGCGTAAGAATTTTGTTGTCGGTGTGCACGGTAGCTCCGATGCCAGCCGCCGCGTTCATCCATGTCTTCACCTGACGCTGTTCGGCGTCGGGGTTTATCTCTCCGCCGCGATGCTGCATAACGACCTGCAGCGGGAAGTAGACATGCGTGCGTCGCTCCGGTCGGTTCACCTTGAAGCGTGTGGACAGACCGAAGGTGAACGCCTCCTGATGCGTGTCCTTGTCGAAGATGAAGCTCTCCCAGTTCACCCACATGTCGAAGTCGAGCGGCTTTCCGCGCCACAGCATCTGCACGCCCATCTCGGGGTCGGCAGACAGGGCGTTCTCCTGATTGTAGAGCGGTTCGATAAGCCGGTGGTTAGATCCGCCGTATATGTTGCCGAGTATGAGGTTGAACCTTGAGTTGACCGCCAGCTGCACGTTGAAGAACGGCAGCATGTGGAATCCGGTCTGCGTCTGGTCGCCCTTCCACGTAGCGATGTCGCTGTAGTTGAGGTTCGGATACTTGTTGGCTCCCCAATAGTGGAGCATGCTTACGCCCACCTCCACGCGCAAGTTCTTTAGCGGCTGGTAGCTCACGGTAGGCTGCAGTCGGTAGCCCGGCAGCGTGTAGCCCTTTGTGAGGTAGCCCTTGTACTCGTTGTCGCGGAAGAAGCAGAGCGCGTCGAAGTTGAGACGCAGTTCGCCGCAGGCAGCCGTGTCGATGCGGTGGTCTGTCTCGAACAGCAGCGAGTCGATACGTGCGCCGGTCTGCGCTCCGGCGTTTGTATAAGCCAGCAAAGCGAGAGCCAAAGCCGCGAGTCTTGATAAACGTTTCATCAGTTTTTGTTTCGGTTTTTGTTTATTCTGTCTACATTTATTTATAACAATGCCTACGGCAAGAATGCCGTAGGCTCCTATTTACTCCTTTCCGAGTTTCTTTCTAAGCTGTTCGAGCGTGAGTCCGGTAGCCGTAACCCTTCCTTTCTCTATAACGATGTTGTCGGGGAGGTTAGACATGCCGAGTCGGTTGTATACATCTCCGTCCACAGCCTTGCCGTCGCATACGGTAGGTACGTCGTCCATATCTCTCTGTCGCAGCGCTGTGCGGCATAAGGAGCGCGAGTAGTCGAGACAAACGCCGAGCATCTTCATTTTGCTGCCCTTCTCCTTCTGAATCTGCGCTACGGTTTGCAGCATCGACACGCTATTGTAGTTCCACGTTGCCCACGCTATGACGACTGCCGTGTCTGCCTTTGCGAGCATGGCGTTGTTCACTTGCTTGCCGTTGATGTCGTAAGCTGCGAACTTCGGCACGCTGCTGTTGTGGGCTATGGGCGTGTGGTTGCGCACGGTCTGCTGCAGCGTCTTCAGCGCGTTGTTCTTGGGCTGACTCTCTATCATCTTATCGATAAGGAGTCGCGCTGTAGCGAAGTCGGGGTTGTCTTTCTGCAGGAAGAAGTTGCGCACTACGTACATGCTTACTATCGATTCGGGATGGTCTTCCACGAACTGCTTCGCGTACTTCTGTATCTCTGCCGGCGAAGCGTTTGCAATCTGTTCGCGCAGCTGGTTCATCAGTTCGTTGGCCTTTGTTCCCTTTACGGTCATCTCCTTCAGATGCGAGGCGTCGCCATTTATGTCTACGCTTTTTCCTGGCTCTGCGAAGACGGGTTGCTCCGTGAAGTTGGGGAACACTATCATGAGCGTCATCTCCTTCTTACACTCCACCTTATACGTAAAGCGTCCTGCCTGCACCTTAATGGTGTCCACTCCGCCGAGACTTCCGTCCGGGCTGTATACATAAAACTCGCCCTGATTAAGGTTCAGGAGCCTTCCGTCTATCTTGAAGTGACGTTTGTCGGTTCCACATGACACCATAATCAGGGCGAGTAATGTAGCTATAATAGTTTTTCTCATTTTAGAAAAAAGAGTTTTTTAATAGAGGGTGTGCTCAAAAGCCACACCCTCTATCAAATATCTGTCAACACCCTTTGTCGGGGCATGTTAAGTCTTACTTGAGAAGCGAGAGCTCCAAGTCCTGCTCAGCGTACTGCTTCAGAGACGGATCCTTCTGGAGAGCCTCCTTGAGGTAAGAGTTAGCAGCGAACTTGTTGCCACGACGAGCAGCCACGATAGCGTGGAGGTAGTCGGTCATAGCGTTCGGGTTCTCTACCTTGTCGAGAGTCTTCGAAGCAGCGTCGTAGTTCTTGTTCAAGATCTGAGCAAGAGCAGCTGTGTTGGTGTTCTGCTTGCCGAAGTCCTTCTCAGCCTGAGCGTAGTTGCCCTTAGCGATGTTGAGTGCGCCGAGAGCCGACTGTACGTTCTCTGAGCCAGAAGCCTTGGCGATGAGACGCTCTGCGCCCTGAACGTCGCCCTCTGCGAGTGCGAGCATACCGAGGTTAGCCTGAGCCTCAGGAGCGGCAGCGCCGAGTGATGTAGCCTTGAGAGCGTACTGCTTAGCAGCCTCCTTGTCGCCCTTAGCGAGAGCGAGTGCAGCGAGGTTGTTGTAAGCACGGTAGTCGTTCGGGTAAACCTCTGTAGTCTTCTTGTAGATAGCCTCCTGCTTAGCCTGCGAATCCTCGAGAGTAGCAGAGTAGAGAAGTTCGTCAACGCTCAGCTTTGTAGCGTCTGCGCTGTACTGCTCCTTGATCTGGTCGTCGCTGCGTCCGATTGTCTCATAGTTGATGATGAGGCGTGAGCGGCGGAGCTCAGGGAGGATGCCGTTAGCGAGTTCCTGGAAGCCAGCCGACATGTTGCGGATCTGCTGTTCGCGCTCCTGCGGGTCGGTGTACATAGAGAGTACGCGGAGGATAACCTCCTTGTCCTGCAGGTTAGAAGCTGCAACGAGCTTCTGGAAGCCGTCCCAGTCCTGAGCTGTATAGTGAGCGTCGATGTTAGCGTTCACCTTTGTACGCTTCAATGTGTTCTTAACGTACTTCTCCGACTGGTTCTGGCGGTTGCCTGCGAGCTTGTCGTTGAACTTAACGCCGCCGTCAGGAGAAGCGTAAGCCTGAATCTCGACGTTCTCTACGTTGTAGCCTTCCTTGTCGGCGTTGATCTTCTTGAGCATCTCTACGAACTCCTTTACAGAGTTGTTCTTGAGCTCGCTCTTGCGGATGTTAGCCTGGTTGATGAGGAACTTGATGTTAGCCTCCTGCTTCTGAGCGTTTACGCGCTGGAAAGCGTCGGGAGCGATGCATCCGGTCTCAGATGAAACGGTATTCTTGTAGAGTTCAGATGTAGCGATAACGCCGTCAGCCACCTTCACTGAAGGTACGTTGAACTGCTTCTTGCCGATGCGTGCGTCGAATGCGAGGTACATCTCGCTCTTCTGCATCTCAGGAACGTACTTGAAGTTGGTCTTCATTGTGTAGCGTCCGCCTACCTTGTAAGAGATAGTCTGGTCGTTGCCCATCACCTTCTCGCCCTGGAATGTAGCGCTCTGGCCCTTAGCTACCTGACCATTGCCGTAGTGGAGCTCCGGAGTAACAGTAACGACAGCCTTCTTCTTCATGTACTTCTCTGGGAAAGTACCATTAACAGTAGCCGGCACTTCGCCTGCTGTTGTCTCGAGTGGGTTAGGGATTACTGTGAAGTTGTCCGCTGAGAGCGGTCCAAGTTTCGAACAAGATGTCATGAACAGCACTGAAGCTGCTGATAACAAAAGAAGATTCTTTTTCTGCATAACTTTATGAAAAAATATTAATTGTTTTATTCTATTAGTGTTCATACATACACGCTCAATGCGTGTACTTATATTAAATAAGCATTACAAAGTTAGTCACTTATATTAGAGTCGCAAAAGACGAGGGGTTATTATTATGTTTAATTAACCATACATGTGTTAATCTTACAGATAATAACAATATTTGGGGCAAAACCAACAATCCGCAAACAAAAAAAGACAACAGATGTAGTGTCTGTTGTCTTTGTGTATTGTTGCTGATAGTTTTGTCTCGGCTTAGTTGAGAGCTGCTGTGAGCTCTGCGCCTGCCTTGAACTTAGCTACCTTCTTAGCTGCGATCTGAATCTTCTCGCCTGTGCGGAGGTTCATGCCCTCGCGTGCCGGACGCTCGTTAACGCTGAATGTGCCGAAGCCGATGAGCTGTACCTTATCGCCCTCTACGAGAGCTGTCTTGATAGCCTCTACTGCAGCCTCGAGAGCCTTCTTTGCGTCTGCCTTGCTGAGCTCAGCACCTACTGCTATCTTCTCTACCAATTCTGTCTTGTTCATAATTTTCTATATTTTATTTGTTTATAAATGTTAGTTTCTTTTGTTGTTAACCAATAAAAATTGCGTAACTCACACAATTCCAATGACAAATTTAGGTTATTCATTTCATAAATCAAACAAAAAACAGAAAAAAGTGCATAATTAATTGAAAAAAAAGGCGCCGAGAGCCTGTTTTATGCCTATTTACGTGGATTTTTCGTAATTTTGCCGCCGTAATTTCTGTGTTTTACAAATATATTAATGTGATATGAATAATATTCCGACTATAACGAAAAACCTTCTGATAATAAACGTTGCGGTGTTCGTCGCCACGTATTTGTTCAGAAGTTTTGGCGTAGACCTGAACAATGTTCTTGGTCTGCACTTCTTCCTCGCACCCGACTTCCACATTTACCAGCTCTTCACGTACATGTTTGCACACGGAGGCTTCAGCCATATCTTCTTCAACATGTTTGCGCTGTGGATGTTCGGCTGTATCGTTGAGCGCACATGGGGACCGAAGAAGTTTCTATTCTACTATATCGTGTGTGGTGTGGGTGCGGGTCTGTTCCAGGAGCTGGCACAGTACGCGCAGTTCTACCTGCTGGCGAGCGAGCAGCTTAACAACTTCTCGATAGGCAAGACGATGCTCGTGGCTAACGCTAACGCCTCGTTCCTCAATATGTGGACAACGGTTGGCGCTTCGGGCGCCGTCTATGGCATACTTCTCGCCTTCGGCATGCTCTATCCCGAGGAGCGCATCTTCATCTTCCCGCTGCCTGTGCCTATCAAGGCAAAGTGGTTCGTTGTGGGCTATGCTGCGATAGAGCTGTTCATGGCATTCTCTACGACGGGCGACGGAGTGGCTCATCTGGCTCACTTGGGCGGCATGGTGTTCGGCTTCTTCCTTATACGCTACTGGCGACGCCATCCCGACATTCGCTACAGCCGTCGCAGCGGACAGCAGTTCTTCGACTCGATGCGTGCCTCGTGGGAGCGCCGCACCGGACGCAAGGACAACGGACCCGTGCGCGGCGGAGGCAATGCCGGCAGACCCGAGAGCGACTGGGACTACAACGCTCGCCGCAAGGCTGAGCAGGAGCGCGTTGACGAGATTCTCGACAAGATACGCCGCAACGGATACGAATCGCTCACGCGTGAGGAGAAGCAGCAGCTCTTCGACGCAAGCAACCGAAAGTAAACAACACATTACTTCTGAACTGAAATTGAAAAATATAAAATCTGTAATACTTCGCATCGTGGCAGCGTTCAACGTAGTCACGGTGCTTTTTATGTTGGCTGTAGGCTACAGCGATAGGGTAGACCCTGTGGCTCATCCGCTCGTGGCTAACGTCGGACTGCTTTTCCCCGTGTTCCTCGTGCTCAATATGGCGTTCCTCGTGTTCTGGCTGGTGTTCTGCAAGCGTGGGGCGCTGATAGCACTGGGCGGACTGGTGGTATGTTTCGGTCCGGTGCGCACGTATACGCCGCTTAACGTGCCGTCGTCGGCGCCGGAGGGGGCACTGAAGGTGATATCGTACAACGTCTATTGCTTCAAGACATGGACCGACTTCACTCAGTCGTCTGAGATTCTCGACTATCTCGTGCGCGAGGACGCCGACATCGTCTGCATGCAGGAGGGCGACTGTTACGGTCGGGTGCGCGAACTGGTAGACTCTGTTATGAACGCTCACTACGAGTACAGCGAGCAGCACGCGTCGGACGGTCCGGAGGGCGGCGACTTGATTCGCATCTACAGCAAACTGCCCATCGTGGGGCACGAGCGCATATCGGGCAAGGAGACGTTTAACGCTATGGCTTACAAGGTGAAGACGGGCGAGCGCGACACTACGCTCGTTGTCGTGGCGCATCTGCAGACCACGGGCCTCTCACCCGAAGACCGTACGCGCTTCAAGTCGATGCTGAAGGGCGACATGGAGGGCGAAGAACGCAAACAGGAAACGCGCCGCCTGTGGAGCATCCTGGGCGAGGCGTCGGCGAAGCGTGCGCCACAGGTTGACGCTGTGGCTGACTACGTGGCGAAGCATAAGGGACAGAGCATAATACTCGCCGGCGACTTCAACGATTCGCCGATATCTTATGCTCACCGCCGACTGGCTTCCGAGCTCACCGACTGCTACATAGCGTCGGCTAACGGTCCGGGCATCTCCTATCATTACAACTGCTTCTACGTGCGCATCGACAACATCATGTGCTCTGAGCACTGGACGCCCTACGAGTGTCGTGTGGACAACACGATAAAGGCGTCAGATCATTATCCGATTGTCTGCAAACTTGCTCGAACTGAGAATTGAGAGTTGGTTCAGTTGAGAATTGAGAGTTGAGAATTGAGAGTTTTGGTCGAAGCCACTTGTCTTATATTTGTGCGCCCTTTTTGCGCCCTTTTTCACCTTATATATTATAAAAATCTTTAAAAAACCGCCCGATTTTCCCCTAATTAAACCCTTAAACCTTTGCAAAACAAAGAAATAAAGCTATAAATTTCGGTTTAACTGAAAAAATCTGTAACTTTGCACGCTATCTGTACACATACACAGCGAAAAAATAATAATAACAAAAAAATAAATCAAAAAAATGCAGAACAAAGGTATTGTAATTGTAACAGCTGTCCTTTTGACGCTTGCAAGTATCTTCTATCTCTCGTTCTCGGCTGCCACAAAATACTATGACAGCCAGGCTGCGAAGATAAAGGATCCTATAGCACAGCAGGACTACAAGGACTCCGTGAAGTATCTTGGCATCTACTCTTATCAGAAGTGTCTCGAAACACAGATCGGTCTCGGTCTTGACCTCAAAGGCGGTATGAACGTCATCCTCGAAGTGAGCGTTCCCGACGTACTCGAGAACCTCGCCGACCACAAGGTAGACGCAGCTTTCGTAAAGTCGATGAAAGAGGCTCGCGCAGAGCACGAGGTGTCGCAGAGCGACTTCATCACTCTCTTCATCAACGCTTTCAAGAAGAACGCTCCGGGACGCCATCTCTCAGAGATCTTCGCTACACAGCAGCTCCAGGGCAAGGTTTCGCCCAACTCTTCTGACAAGGACGTAGAGAAGGTGCTCCGCACAGAAGTGCAGGCAGCCATCGACAACTCGTTCCTCGTAGTGCGTACACGTATCGACAAGTTCGGCGTCGTACAGCCTAACATCCAGAAGCTCGAGGGTCAGCAGGGCCGCATCATGGTAGAAATGCCGGGTATCAACGAGCCGGAGCGCGTGCGCAAGCTCCTCCAGGGTAGTGCAAACCTTGAGTTCTGGGAGACATACAACTCAGACGAAATCATCCCTTACCTCTCACAGCTCAACCAGCGCGAGGCTAACCACCGCTCTGGCGCCAAGGAGGAAGTAGCCGATTCGGCAGCTAACGACACAGCAGCCGTAGCAGCAGCCGAGAAGGCAGAAGCAAAGGCTCAGGCAAAGGCAGCTTTCAAGACAAAGAAGAACGCCAAGGCAGACGACGCAGCATCTATGGCTGAGGCTAAGAAGCAGAACCCGCTCTTCTCTATCTTCCAGCCCTCGGGCAACGGCGCGCTCAGCCTCGTAGGCTACGCTTCGGCACGCGACACAGCAGAGGTAAACAAGATTATCTACTCGGCTCTCGCCAAGCAGATTCTCCCTGCCGACTGCCGCCTCCTCTGGAGCGCTAAGCCGGCTGACGGTATCCAGGCTAAGAACATCTACGAGCTCCACGCCATCAAGGTGACAACCACCAACGGACGCGCTCCTATCGAGGGCGACGTAGTGACAGACGCTAAGGACCAGTTCAACAACCTCACAGGCTCGCCTGAGGTATCAATGACAATGAACTCTGACGGCGCACGCCGCTGGGCAGCCCTCACAAAGGCTAACGTAGGCAAGGCAATCGCCATCGTGCTCGACGGCACAGTATACTCTGCTCCGCGCGTAAACGGCGAGATCTCTGGTGGTCAGTCATCAATCTCTGGCAACTTCACAATCGAAGATACAAAGGACTTGGCTAACACTCTTAAGTCTGGTCGTATGCCGGCTCCGGCACACATCGTTCAGGAGGAAGTAGTAGGTCCGACACTCGGTGCACAGTCAATCCAGCAGGGCTTCATCTCGTTCATCTTCGCCTTCATCATCCTGATGATCTACATGGTAGTGATGTACGACTTCATCCCGGGTATGGTAGCTAACGGCGCCCTCCTCCTCAACCTCTTCTTCACCATGGGCATCATGGCATCGTTCCAGGCAGCACTCACCATGCCAGGTATCGCCGGTATCGTGCTCGCCCTCGGTATGGCTGTAGACGCCAACGTGCTTATCTACGAGCGCACCAAGGAGGAACTCAATAAGGGTCTCGGCACAAAGCAGGCACTCTCGCTGGGTTACAGCAACGCCTTCTCAGCCATCTTCGACTCTAACTTGACATCAATCATCACAGGTATCATCCTCTACGTGTTCGGTACAGGCCCAATCCGCGGCTTCGCTACCACACTTATCATCGGTATCTGCTGCTCGTTCTTCACCGCAGTGTTCCTCACACGCCTCGTTTACGAGAACCGTCTGAAGCACGACAAGTGGACAAAGCAGAACTTCTCTACACGCGTGTCACGCAACTTCATGGCAAACAAGAACTTCGCGTTCATGTCGTCATACAAGACATCGTTCACAGTGTTCGGCATCGTAATCCTCATCATGCTCGGCAGCTTCTTCGTACGCGGTTTGAGCAAGGGTATCGACTTCACCGGTGGTCGCAACTACGTAGTGGTGCTCGAGAAGCAGACAGAGCCTGAGCAGGTGAAGGCAGCCCTCACACCGCTCTTCAAGGGCGCAACAGTAAACGCTCTCGCACTCGGTACAGACGGCAAGACAATCCGTATCTCTACCAACTACAAGATTGAGTCGAACAACCCCGCCATCGACAACGAGGTAGAGGACATCCTCTACAAGGGTCTCCACGGCGCAGGTCTCGTAACTCAGGGCAGCGTTGAGGCATTCAAGAACCCTGACGTACGCGCAGGTGGCTCAATCGTATCGTCTACAAAGGTAGGACCGGCAGTGGCTAAGGACATCACACACGGCGCTATCATCAGCGTGCTCTTCGCCCTCGCAGCCATCTTCCTCTACATCCTCGTACGTTTCCGCAATGTAGCGTTCTCAGTAGGCTCTACAGTAGCCCTCGCCGTAGACGCAACAATCGTTATCGGATTCTTCTCACTCCTTTGGGACGTAGTGCCGTTCTCACTCGAGATCGACCAGACCTTCATCGGTGCTATCCTTACCGTTATCGGTTACTCTATCAACGATAAGGTGGTTGTGTTCGACCGTATCCGCGAGAACCTCACACTCCACAAGAAGATGGATCTGCAGGAGCTCTTCAACAAGTCGCTGAACGAGACCCTCGCACGTACTATCAATACATCGTTCTCAACACTCATCGTGCTGCTCTGTATCTTCTGCTTCGGCGGTGAGAGCACTCGCAGCTTCTCGTTCGCAATGTTGCTCGGTGTAATCTTCGGTACACTCTCTTCTATCTTCATGGCTGCTCCGGTGGCTTACCTCACACTCGGTCGCAAGATCAAGCACGAGGAGGCAGCTCTCGAAGCCGTAGAGGTGAAATAAGCAGACAATTAGTTAATATACTAATATACAAGCGTGGCGCTCATACAGAGTGCCACGCTTTTTTTGAAATTGTTATAAGTGGTTATTGGTTATATTTATGGTTAATTAATCTAAATACAAGCTATCCAATTCTTTCCAATACTTGCAAAATTGGAAAGAATTGGATAGCTTTTTGTTAATATAAAATAAGTTAGGCTGCATCTCAACAATAAAAACAAGCAAGCTTGGAAGATTTTATTATCAACAAAATCGTGTATTGCTTCGATTTTCACTAACTTTGCATCCGAAAATATAAAAACATAATATAATGGAAGAGAACAAGTTCAAACGCACTACCGTGACAGCGGCTTTGCCCTACGCCAACGGTGGAGTACACATCGGCCACTTGGCTGGCGTGTATGTGCCTGCAGACATCTACGTGCGCTATCTGCGCCTGAAGAAGCAGGAAGTGATGTTCATCGGCGGTAGCGACGAGCACGGCGTGCCCGTAACAATCCGCGCACGCAAGGAAGGCATCACGGTTCAGGAGGTGGTAGACCGCTATCACAACCTTATCAAGAAGTCGTTCGAAGACTTCGGCATTTCGTTCGACATCTACAGCCGTACTACATCGAAGATTCACCATAAGTTCGCAAGCGACTTCTTCCGCACGCTCTACGACAAGCACGAGCTCGTAGAGAAGACAGAAGAGCAGTTCTGCGACGAGGTGACTGGCGAGTTCCTCACCGACCGCAACATCGTCGGCACATGTCCGCGCTGTGGCGCTGAAGGTGCTTACGGCGACCAGTGCGAGAAGTGTGGCGCCACACTCTCACCCGATGAGCTTATCAACCCTACAAACAAGAACAACCCGGGTCACGGACTCGTGAAGAAAGCCACAAAGAACTGGTACTTGCCGCTCAACAAGTGGCAGGATTGGCTGAAGCAGTGGATTCTGGAAGACCACAAGGAGTGGCGTCCGAACGTATACGGACAGTGCAAGTCGTGGCTCGACATGGATCTGCAGCCGCGCGCTATGACACGCGACCTCGACTGGGGTATCCCAGTACCGGTAGAGGGCGTAGAAGGCAAGGTGCTCTACGTATGGTTCGACGCGCCAATCGGCTACATCTCTAACACCAAGGAGCTTTGCGACGCACATCCCGAGAAGTGGGGACCGTGGCAGAAGTGGTGGCAGGACCCCACATCGCGCCTCATCCACTTCATCGGCAAGGACAACATCGTCTTCCACTGCATCGTCTTCCCGACCATGCTGAAGGCTCACGGCGATTATATCCTGCCCGACAACGTGCCCTCTAACGAGTTCCTCAACCTCGAGAACGACAAGATTTCTACATCGCGCAACTGGGCTGTATGGCTCCACGAGTATCTCGTCGACTTCCCCGGCAAGCAGGACGTTCTGCGCTATGTGCTCACGGCAAATGCGCCTGAGACAAAGGACAACAACTTCACATGGAAGGACTTTCAGGACCGCAACAACAACGAGCTTGTGGCTGTTTACGGCAACTTCGTCAACCGCGCCCTGCAGCTCACAAAGAAGTATTTCAACGGCGTAGTGCCCGAGTGCGGCGAGCTTCAGGAGGTAGACCTCAAGGCTATCGAGGAGTTCAAGGACGTGAAGCAGAAGGTGGAGGCATTGCTCGACACATTCAAGTTCCGCGACGCACAGAAGGAGGCTATGAACCTCGCACGCATCGGCAACAAGTATATCACCGACTGCGAGCCGTGGCACGTAGCAAAGACCGATATGGAGCGCGTAAAGACCATACTTTACCTCTCTCTGCAGCTCGTGGCTAACCTCGAGATTGCTTTCGAGCCGTTCCTGCCGTTCAGCTCGGCACGTCTGCGCGAGATGCTCAACATTACCGACACCGACTGGGCTCAGCTCGGCTCTACAGAGCTGCTCAAGCCGGGTCATCAGCTCGGCACACCGGCGCTGCTCTTCGAGAAGATTGAGGACGAGGCTATCGAGGCTCAGCTCAAGAAGCTGGAGGACACAAAGAAGGCTAACGAGGCTGCCAACTATGTGGCTGCACCTGTTAAGGAGAACGTAGACTTCGACACCTTCGAGAAACTCGACATCCGTGTTGGTCATATCAAGGACTGCCAGAAGGTAAAGAAGTCGAAGAAGCTCCTGCAGTTCACTATCGACGACGGCTCTGGCGTAGACCGCACCATCCTTTCAGGCATCGCGGCTTACTACGAGCCTGAGCAGCTCATCGGCAAGGATGTGCTCTTCGTAGCCAACTTCGCTCCGCGCAAGATGATGGGCATCGAGAGCCAGGGTATGATTCTCTCTGCCGTCAACTTCGACGGAACGCTCAACGTAACCACCGTGAATGGCAACGTTAAGCCGGGTTCGCAGGTAGGATAATTATTTCTTATACAATAGTAGCGGAGGTCTCTGGCCTCCGCAGCAGTCAACGACACAAACTGAAAAGAAGTGTTCTCTTCAACTGCTGCGGAGGCCGGAGACCTCCGCTACTGTTTTGTTGTATACCCTATTATGTTTTGTTTATAATAGAGTATGTTTTTCTTTATTATTTAGTTGGCAGAAATCAGTAAGCGCCGAGTCCGTTCACTATTCGCGTTATGCCTTCGTTGAGCAGTTCGCTGGTGCAAGCCATGTTGATGCGTATGAACGCCGCGCCTTCAGCGCCGTACATGCTGCCCGCATTCACCCACACTTTGTTCTCGTGCATGAGCATCTCCTCTATTTCGTCCGACGAGATATGCAGTTCCGAGCAGTCAATCCACGCCAGATACGTGCCCTCCATGCGCATCACCTTGCACTTGGGCAGTTCGCGAGCGAAGCGTTCCAGCAGCAAGTCGTAGTTGGCTGAGATGTATTTGCGTAGTTGCTTTAGCCATTCGTAGCCCTCGTCGCTGTAAGCAGCCTGCAGAGCAATCACGCCGAACGGGTTCACGTCGCACACCTCGTTGATGTTTATGGCGCGGTCGATGCGGTTGCGCACCTCAGCGTCGCGGCAAACGATGTTCGCAATCTGCAGTCCGGCGGTGTTGAACGCCTTCGACGGCGAGCAGCAGGTTATCGAATCGCGGCTCAGTTCGTCGGGCAGCGAACCGAACGGCACGTACTCGTTGTCGTAGAGCGTCAGTTCGCAGTGTATCTCGTCCGACACCACGCGCACGCCATACTTGCGGCAAAGCTCCGCCACGCGTGTCAGTTCGTCGCGCGTCCACACGCGTCCGCCCGGATTGTGCGGGTTGCAGAGCAGCATCAGTCGTGCGCGTTCGTGCTTGAGCTTGCGTTCGAGGTCGTCGAAGTCGATTTCGTAGCGCAGTTCCTCCTTATTATATATAAGCGAGTTGGATACCATCTCGCATCCGTTGTTGCGTATTGAGGAGAAGAAGCAGTTGTACACCGGTCCCTGCACTATCACCTGGTCGCCGGGCAGCGTGAGCGCCTTGATAACCGCCGACACAGCCGGCACCACGCCCGACGTGTAGATGATATCCTCGCGGTTGATATGCCATCCGTGACGCTTACCAAACCATCGGCACACCGCCTCGTAGTACGCCTCCGGCACACGTGTGTAGCCGAATATGCCGTGCGCCACGCGTCGCTGCAAGGCTTCGGTGATGCCAGGGAAAGTCTCGAAGTCCATATCTGCCACCCACATCGGAATGATGTCAGCCTCTGGCGCCGAATCCCATTTGTACGAGTCGGTGCCGCGTCGGTCGGTGGGTATTGAAAAGTCGTATTCCATAGCTTACGGGTTTTGTTTTATGTTTATAGACAAACGATGTTTAGTTTATAGACCATTGTTATTGGGTCTACAAACAATCTGTTTTGTGGCTAAGCCCGCGTCAGAATCTCGCAGTCGGCAGGCTTCTTGATATTCTCGTCGAGTATTATCTCGCCGAAGCTGTCAGCCACGATGCGTCCCGACGCAGGGTTCTTTATGCTCTTTATATGTCCGCGTATGTCAGCCTGCACGGTAGAATACTCGAACGCGCGGTCGCATTCGGCGTCGAATGTGCAGTTCTCGAGCACGAGGTCCTTGGCGTAGCAGAGCGGCTGTTCGCCCGATATATGGCAGTTGACGAGTCGCAGTCCACGTGAGTGCCATCCGAGGAACTCTCCGTTCAGTTCCGAGTCGTACACCGTCACGTTATCCACCTCCCAGAACGAGTCCTTCGTGTCTATCTTCGCGTTGCGAATCTCTATGTCGCGCGAGTACTGGAAGACGTACTTCGCGTCCGACACCAGACCGTCCACCTTCACGTTGCGGCAGTGCATGAACGGGTACGTACCCTCGTGCAGCACCACGTTCTCCAGCTTCAGTCCGTCGATGCCCCAGAACGTCTCGTCGGCATCGTTCACGGTTACGTTCTTCAGCGACAGATTCTTCATCTCGCGGAAGAACTTCGGACCGTTTATCACGCAGTCCTCCATGTGCATATCGTCCGAGTACCATATCGCCGAACGCGAGCCCGGAGCGAAATAGCAGTTGCGTATATCCGACTTCTTCACGTGCCACAGTGGGTACTTGCCCTCGAAGTAGCAGTTGCGGCAAACGATGTTGCTACACTCCTTTACGCCCGATTCGCCGAAGGTGATGCGTACGTGGTCGAGCTCCACGTTGTGTATTTCGAAGAGCGGACGCTCTCCGCCGAAAACCTTGTTACTGATCTTTTTCATAATGATTGCATGAAGTTTGAATGTTCCAGAATTTGAGTTTCACTAAGAATATAAAGCCTCTGAAGCAGAGTTCGATGCACATAGCTATCCACACGCCGCGCAGTCCCATCGACGGCGCCAGCAGAGCGGCGAGCGATATGCGCACGCCCCATATCGAGACGAGGTTCATGATGCTCGGCACGAGCGTCTTTGCAGCGCCCACGAACACGCCGTAGCTCACGATGGCAGCGGCGAACATCGGCTCGGCGAACGCTTCTATGCGCAGCACCTCCACGCCCAGACGGCGCACCTCCTCAGCCGGCGTCATCATAGCCATTGCTACGGGCGCTCCGACGTACATCACCACGCCCATCACAGCCATCACCGTCACGCCCAAGCCCACCGACAGCCACGCAAAGCGCTTCATCAGTTCGTGCCTGCCGGCTCCGATGCTCTGTCCGACGAGCGTCGTAGCAGCATCGGCTATGCCGTAGCCCGGCATGTAGCAGAGACTCTCCACGATTACGCCGAACGAGTTGGCGGCGATGGCGAACGTGCCCAGCGGCGCAATGATAATGGTCGTCATCACGTAAGCCGAGCACATGATGGTCTGCTGCAATCCCATAGGCAGACTGATGTGCAGCGCGCGCTTCACCACGCCCCATGTGGGCAGAAAGCGCCCCGTGTCGATGCGCAGCGACAGCTCTTTCGAGCGGAAACAGAGTATGTACATCGTGATCGCCGCAGCCACCAGCTCAGCCGACACGGTGCCTATCGCCGCACCCACTACGCCCATACCCATGCCCGGCATAGTTACTTCTGCGCCAAACAGTTGCATGGGTCGGGTGGGGAAGATGAGGAAGAAGTTGAACACCACGTCGAGCGACATCATCACCACGCTCATCACGCTCGGCACAACCATATTGCCCGAACTCCTAAGCATGCCGGCGCCGAATATCGAGAACTGGAATATGGGCAGAGCCGTAGCCACGATGGCGAAGTAGGCAGAAGCCGTGGGCGTGATGTCGCTGCCGCCGCCCAGCCACACGGGCAGGAACGGACTCACCGCCAGCGACACCAAGCCTATGAGCGCGCTCACCACGAGCACCGACATTATGCCCTGTCTGAGCGTGTTGCGAGCCCGCCGAGGGTCGTTGGAGCCCAACTGATGGCTCACCTGAACGTAGAATCCGGCTGCCGCCGCCGAGCAGATGCTGCCCAGCAGCCACATCGTCGTCTCCATCAGTCCGATGGAAGCCGACGCCTGCGCGCCCATGCTGCCCACCATCGACGCGTCGATGTACTGCATCATCGTCGTCGTGAGCTGCGCCAGAATAGCCGGCGTGGCGAGAAACATCACGAGTCGCGCCTGCTCGCCGAGCGTCATAGGCTTGCCCTGACGTATCATCGAGAGTAACGCGTCTTTCTTCTTGTCTGATTTCATATATGAATCTGTGTGTGTATATATACCTATTGAACTGTCTCAGTTTGCTGATATCGCAATGCGAAGTTACTACAAATTTTCATAATACACAACGCCATTCGCCGCTTATCCGTAATAAGTATACCGAAAAAGGGAAAAAGGGTAATTTTGCGTTAAAACCTAATACTTTATGCGTTTTTATTTCGCTCTCTCGAAAAATAGCCGTACCTTTGCACCCGATAACAAAACATGTATAACCCTGTGGAAGAATTTGGCTGCTTGCAACCACACAAAAAAATGCTAAAACTGCAACGCTAACCGCGAATGTAAGAACGCGAAACGTAAAAGGATAACGACGGTTAGACAGCGGTAATTTGGTGTTTTTCCACTTATTTAAATTTAAAAATTGGAAAAATGAATTATCTTTTTTCTTCAGAATCAGTTTCAGAAGGCCATCCAGACAAAGTGGCCGACCAGATTTCAGACGCTTTAGTAGATCAGTTCCTCGCTTACGACGAAAACGCACACTGCGCCATCGAGTCGTTCGTGACAACCGGTCAGGTAGTAATCATGGGCGAGGTGCGCTCTAACGTCTACATCGACCTGCAGAACATCGCACGCAAGACCATCAACCAGATTGGCTACACAAAGTCGGAGTATCAGTTCGACGGCAACTCATGCGGTGTGCTCACAGCCATCCACGAGCAGTCGGACGACATCGACCGTGGTGTGAGCCGCGAGAAGGAAGAGGACCAGGGCGCCGGCGACCAGGGAATGATGTTCGGCTACGCCACCAACGAGACCGAGAACTACATGCCCGTAACGCTCGACCTCGCACAGCTCATCATGCGCGTGCTCGCTGACATACGCAAGGAGGGCAAGCAGATGACATACCTGCGCCCCGACTCTAAGAGCCAGGTCACCGTTGAATACTCGGAGGAAGGCATACCGCAGCGCATCGACACCATCGTAGTGTCTACACAGCACGACGAGTTCGACACCGACGACGAGCGCATGCTCGCCAAGATCAAGGACGACGTGCTCAACATACTCATGCCGCGCGTCAAGGCAGAGATACACAGCGAGAAGGTGCTCGCACTCTTCGGCGACGACATCAAGTACTTCGTCAACCCGACTGGCAAGTTCGTAATCGGAGGCCCCCACGGCGACACCGGTCTCACCGGTCGTAAGATTATCGTCGACACATACGGCGGCAAGGGCGCACACGGCGGCGGAGCCTTCTCTGGCAAAGACCCTTCGAAGGTAGACCGCTCGGCAGCATACGCAGCACGCCACATCGCAAAGAACATGGTAGCGGCAGGCGTTGCCGACGAGATGCTCGTGCAGGTGAGCTACGCTATCGGCGTAGCTGAGCCGGTGAACATCTACGTCAACACATACGGACGCAGCCGCGTGCAGATGAGCGACGGCGAGATTGCAAAGAAGATTGAGAAGCTCTTCGACCTCCGTCCGAAGGCCATCGAGAAGGATCTCAAGCTGCGCCAGCCTATCTATCGCGAGACAGCTGCCTACGGACACATGGGCCGCAAGAACGAGGTAGTGAAGAAGACCTTCTCATCGCGCTATCACGAGACAAAGGAGATGGAGGTGGAGCTCTTCACATGGGAGAAACTCGACCGCGTAGACGATATCCGCAAGGAATTCGGAATCTAAAGAATGGTGAATGTTGAGTGTGGTGTGGTGATATGGTGTTGTGTTGAGATGTTGAGGTGGTGACATTACCTTTTATAGGTATAGACAAATCTCACCATCTCACCACAACACCACCTCAACATAGAAATCTCACCATCTCACCACAACAACACCTCAACAAAAATAATATTGACATGATAACAACCGACTCCATACATACAGAGGAGATAGTTCTTGGCGCCGACGGACTGCCCGTCGGCGCCAAGCCCGTATCCCAGCACCACCAGCTCACGCCGGCAGAAGTGCTGAGATGGCTGCCCAAGGACGCCACGCCTGCACAGCAGGACTCCGCTATCCAGGCTCACATACGCCCGTCGGAGATAACATGGAGTCAGCAGCCTGACACGCTGCACCTACCCGGACACACACGCGGACACTCGTGGCGCGACGTCAACCTGCCGCAATACTATCGCGAGTCGTACTTCACCGGCAAGCCGTTCTTCAACCCCGACCTCTTCGGAGGACGAATCGGCGTGGCTGGCGACCCCGTGCCCTACACCATAGCGCGCGACAACATCATCACACTGCTGCTCATCTTCTGCTTCTGCATAGCGCTCATAGCATACACCAAGTCGCGACGCTTCATACTGCGACAGGCCAAGGAGTTCTTCCGACCGCCCGTAAGCGAGAACATGACCGCCGTAACCGAGACATCCGAAGAACTGCGCTTCCAGTTCTTCCTCGTGCTGCAGACGTGTCTGCTGCTGGGTCTGGTCTACTTCTTCTACACGCAGCTATACGTCGCCGACACGTTCGTCGTCGACCACTACCAGGTGATAGCCATATTCTCGCTCACCGTCTTCGCCTACATGACGCTCAAGACGCTGTTCTACTGGCTCGTGGGATGGGTGTTCTTCAACAAGCGCAACAACGAGTTCTGGATGAAGTCAAACCTCTTCTTCCTCGGAATGGAGGGCGTATGCCTCTTCCCCGTGGTGATGCTTCAGGCTTACTTCAAGATGCCGGTACAGACCACGCTCGTCTGCACATTCCTCGTG
Source organism: Leyella stercorea (assembly GCF_019052365.1). Taxonomy (GTDB): domain Bacteria; phylum Bacteroidota; class Bacteroidia; order Bacteroidales; family Bacteroidaceae; genus Prevotella. The sequence goes on along the minus strand of NZ_JAHQUY010000045.1, from coordinate 7,866 downwards.
ATAGCACTCTTCAAGTTGCTCTCCCTTTACAAGTCGTACATCATCTTTTTTAGGCACAGAGGCGGTTTTCTGCAAAATTTTTTGTACTTTTGCACGCTTGAACTCGCACCTCTCGCGGCGCTGATAGGCTCGCTGACAATGATTGCCAACTGTCTGAAAGTGAATTTCTAAGACAAAAGCGACCACACCCCCGAAAAATGATAAATATTTAAGCTTCAAGATATAAAAATGATAAAGAAGATTCTGATATCACAGCCTGAACCGTCAAGCGAAAAGTCGCCTTACTTCGACATCGCAAAGGACTTCGGCGTGGAACTCGTCTTTCGTCCGTTCATCAAAGTAGAAGGACTCAGCCCCAAAGAATTCAGACAGCAGAAGATAGGTCTTCTCGATTTTACAGCGGTGGTGTTCACCTCGCGCCACGCTATCGACAACTACTTCAAACTCGCTAAGGAGATGCGAATCACTATCCCCGAGGACATGAAGTACTTCTGCGTAACAGAGACAATCGCACTCTACATACAGAAGTATGTGCAGTATCGCAAGCGCAAGGTGTTCTTCGGCAACACCGGCAAGCTCGACTCGCTCATCCCCACAATGGTGAAGCACAAGGGCGAGAAATATCTCGTGCCAATGAGCAGCGTTCACAACGACGACGTAAAGCAGTTGCTCGACTCGAAGAAACTCAACCACACCGAGTGCGTCATGTACCGCACCGTGAGCAACGACTTCACCGAGGAAGAAGCAGCCAAGTTCGACTGCAACATGCTCGTCTTCTTCAGCCCTTCGGGCATCAAGGCGTTCACGAAGAACTTCCCCAGTTTCGAACAGAACGACGTGCGCATCGCCACATTCGGACCAGCTACAGCCAAGGCAGTAACCGACGCCGGATACCGACTCGACCTCGAGGCTCCTACAAAGGAACACCCGTCGATGACAAGCGCCTTGCGCTACTATCTTGAGAATAATAAATAGGTTGAGATGGTGAGGTGTTGATATGAGATGTTGAGGTGTTGTGGTGTTGTAATGTTGACATTACCTTTTATTGGTATAGACAAATCTCACCATCTCAACACCACACCATCTCACCACAACACCATCTCACCACAACACCATAACACCACCACCTTATGACATCATCACAACAGCTCCCAAAGAGTGAGCGCATAAACAGCAAGAAGCTCATCGACCGCCTCTTCAAAGGAGGCGGAGCAAAGTCGATGTCTGCCTTTCCGCTGCGTGTGGTGTTCATGACCGAGGATGGCGACGCACACGAACCGCTCGCACAGATGATGGTGAGTGTGCCGAAGCGATTCTTCAAGCGCGCCGTGAAGCGCAACCTTGTGAAGCGACTCGTACGCGAAGCCTACAGACGCAACAAGCAGGTGCTCATCGACACCCTCCAGACCGTAGAACAGCGCAAGACGCTCTCGCTCTGCTTCATCTGGACCGACCACAACCTGCGCAGCTACGAGGAAGTGGAGCGCAAGACAGCAAACCTGCTGCAGCGCATAGCAGAGAAGATTGGCAAGGACACTGTCGAAAAAGCCGAAAACGCAGAACAGTAATGAAAATCTCACGTTTGTTCTCGCGCTGCGCCCATTACATCTCTCGCGCACTGGTATGGCTCGCCATACTCCCCATACGCTTCTACCAGGTCTGCATCACGCCCTACACGCCGCCCTCCTGCCGCTTCACGCCGACATGCTCAGAGTATGCTCGCCAGGCGCTGCAGAAACACGGCTTTTTCAAGGGCATGGCGCTCGCCATCTGGCGCATCCTGCGCTGCAACCCGTGGGGAGGCTCTGGCTACGACCCCGTGCCCTAAAAAGCCCCTCCCAACCCTCCCCGTCGGGGAGGGCTTAGTTAGCGGCAATAAGTCCTCCAAGGCTAAATAGTCCTCCCCAAGGCTTAGAGAGGCCTAAAGAGGCTTAGAAAGGCTTAAACGCTCCCCAAAAGGCGGCTTAAACGCAGCCTTAAAAGCTAAAAATAGCAATCATCAAAAAAACAACAGCAATAATGACAAAGAATTTCGTTGAAGAACTGCGCTGGCGCGGTATGCTCGCGCAGATTATGCCCGGCACTGAGGAGTATCTCAATGCCAACATGGTGTCTGCGTATCTGGGCACCGACCCTACAGCCGACTCTCTCCACATCGGTCACCTCTGTGGCATCATGATGCTGCGCCATCTGCAGCGCTGCGGCCACAAGCCCTACCTGCTCGTAGGCGGTGCTACCGGTATGATTGGCGACCCCTCTGGCAAGAGCCAGGAGCGCAACCTGCTCGACGCTGCTACCCTCTACCACAACCAGGAGGCTATCAAGAAACAGGTGTCTAAGTTCCTCGACTTCGACGGCACAGAGCCTAACAAGGCTGAGCTCGTCAACAACTACGACTGGATGAAGGACTTCACCTTCCTCGACTTCGCTCGCGAAGTAGGCAAGCACATCACCGTCAACTACATGATGGCGAAGGACAGCGTGCAGAAGCGCCTCAACGGCGAGGCTCGCGACGGTCTTTCGTTCACAGAGTTCACATACCAGCTGCTCCAGGGCTACGACTTCCTCTACCAGTACCAGAAGTACGGCGTACGCCTGCAGCTCGGCGGCAACGACCAGTGGGGCAACATGACCACCGGCACAGAGCTTATCCACCGCACACTCGGCAACGACGCAGAATGTTACTGCCTCACATGCCCGCTCATCACCAAGAGCGACGGCAAGAAGTTCGGCAAGACCGAGAGCGGCAACGTCTGGCTCGACCCGGCTCGCACCACTCCGTATGCTTTCTACCAGTTCTGGCTCAACGTGAGCGACGCCGAGGCTGAGAAGTACATCAAGATATTCACCGACCTCGACAAGGAAACCATCGACGCGCTCATAGCCGAGCACAACGAAGACCCGGGACGCCGCGTTCTGCAGAAGCGTCTGGCTGAGGAGGTGACAACAATGGTTCACTCTCGCGAGGACCTCGAGACCGCTCAGGAGGCTTCTAACATCCTCTTCGGAAAGGGTACAAAGGAGACTCTCCAGAAGTTCGACGAGGCTACGCTGCTCTCTATCTTCGAGGGCGTGCCCCACTTCCAGCTGCCGAAAGATCAGCTCGGACAGCCCGCTGTAGACCTCTTCACACGCGACGACGTGAAGATCTTCAACTCTAAGGGCGAGATGCGCAAGCTCGTGCAGGGCGGCGGCGTATCGCTCAACAAGGAGAAACTCGGAGCGTTCGACCAGGTGGTTACTGCCGAAGACCTCATCGACGGCAAGTATCTGCTCGTGCAGCGCGGCAAGAAGAACTACTACCTCATCACAGTGAAGTAGTCGTTACGAAACAACGGTTAACGATATAAAATGGGGGGTAGGGCGACTCGTTCGCTCTACCCCATATATGTAAAAAAACAGCCGATTCGTTTGGCTGTTTTTACAAAAATGCGTATCTTTGCAGTCGCATTGTCCTATGGTGTAATGGTAGCACAACAGGTTTTGGTTCTGTTTGTGGTGGTTCGAATCCGCCTAGGACAACGTTTAAGGAGGCTTTATCGCCTCCTTTTTTGTTTTTATTGCTACAAGATTACTTGAGCAATCCTGATAAAGGAAAAATTGTGGTGGTTCGAATCCGCCTAGGACAACTTAAACGGAGACTCGAAAGAGCCTCCGTTTTTGTTTTGTAGCAAAAAAAATCTACCATATCTCCCAGCAGGCGTGTAACACGTTGTGGGGTAGTGGGTTGACGGCTGGCAGATAGCAGTTTTATCTACCAGCCATCTACCAGCCTGAGCAGTCATCTCCCAGCCTTCACAATTATCTCCCAGCCTCTGTAGCCGTCTGTAAGCCTTCACACCAATTATCCTCCCATCTTGTCATTTTGAATGCGGCAGAGCTAACTAAACACGCTCTCTAATGACAATAAAAAAGGGAGACCTTCCCAGGCCTCCCTTTTCAACTTGATTTTCTATTAGATTTTACCAAAATGATTTATATGCAATATTATATTAGTATATTGCCTTGTTTAGAATTCGTCGTCTTTGAACGGATTGTCTTTGTCCTCCTCTGTCACGCCGAAACCATCGTTCTTCTTGTCTCCTGAAGGAGTCCAACCAGACACTTCCATGATGCTTGTCGGCTCCATGTTTATGATTTCGATGGAAGGAGCTATATATTTCTTCTTCATAATTATCGTTTTTTTTACTTGATAACCACTTTCTTGTTGTTGATGATGTAGACGCCCTTCGGCAGGTTGTCGGTGTTGCTGCTGTTCATGCGCATGCCGCTTACGTTGTATACGGCGTTTACGTTCTTTGCAGTCTCCTCAATCACCTTGATGCCGGTAGACGGACCGTCGTTCTGTTCAACACGCATCTGCAGAGTCTCACCCGACGGAGTAGTCTCGCGCAGCCATGTGCGGTAGCTCTTTATGCTTGGATGCTCTACAGCTGTGTGAACCATGTCTCCTGAGCGATGCAGTATGTATGAGTCGGCAGGAACGACAGTCGGGTTCTCGTACGAACCGTAGTGCGTCATACCGTTTGTGTATTCTGTATCCTCTTGCTGCAGCTTTGCAGTCTGGTCGTCGTATGCGATACCGGTCACGGTATATACAAGACCGTTGATGTGCTTCGTATTCTCGCCGCCTACATTATATGTTCTGTTTACAGCTGTCGGCTGCTTTGTCGTATTGATTATGTACGGCACGTTCTTTTCGATATGAAGATTATTCTCCGCCTGCGTATCGAAGTATATCCACTTGTCCTTCAGACGGTTGAATCTTGCAATCTTAGCATCTGCTCCGAATGCCGCCTTCACCTGCTCTGCATTCATATCAACCGGCAGAATGAGCGAGTTCCACTGGCCAGTAGTGAATGTGCGGTGGAACACCATTGTTGCCTTGGTGAGGTTGCGTGAGTCGTCGAGTGTTTCATCCTCATCGAGCACGAGGAACTCCTCAGGGCAGTCGGTTGATGTGCCGTCCTCGTTGATGTTGCTTGTGAGAGCGATGCCGCCAATCTGCAAGGTGTTTGCTGCCTTTACCGGATTTACCTGCTCAATCTTCAGCTTATTGAAAGGCTTTGTTGTTACGAGCGAAACGTAGCCTTTGCCTCCAGTTCCTATTACATCAGCGCCGAGCACCTTCCAGTCGGTCAGTTCCTCCTGCTGTTTATCGTCGAGATATGTTGTAACCTTGAGCACCTTTATAAGGTCTACGCCCAGTCCGAGTGTGAGCTGGTTGGTTGCCAATACAATCTTCTGTCCCTGCTTGCTCTGTTCTGCTGCAGCCCTCGTTACATTGTTCTGCTGCTTGTTTACAATCTTGCCGACGTTCACCATAACGGCAGCACCATTCAAATCCACTCCGAGCGGGAACGTCATGTATGTGTTCATGTCGTTGTCGATGAGGTTGCTCATGTTAGTCAAACCGCTGCCTATTGTAGCCACACTTACAATCTTTGTATTTGCGAGGTCGATAGAGGCGTCGGTATTGTCTACAGACACAACCTCTGCGCCATAGAGAGCGTTGTTTGCAGTGTTCTCCATTGTCTCGTCGCTCACATAAGCATAGTAGACGTTGAGCTTATCGAGGTTTGCGCTGAGCACTCCGCTACTGTAGAGTACGATTTCGTCGAAGTCGGTGCCAGCCGGCACGTCGATGCTCAGACGTCCCTTCTCTGTCTTTTCAGAACCGATGAGACCAGCCGAGATACCGTTCCAATGGGTTGTTGCGTCGCCATATACCTTATTGCCATTCTTCAGAAGCTGTATGTTGTACAGTTCAAGAGCTTTAGCAGAGAGTCCGGTTGCTGTAGAAGAAACAACGAAGCCCACCTTCATTGCGTGGTCTGTAGCGACGTTCTTTGCAAGATTAGAACCGTCTATCGACTTTACGCCGATGATGCCCGTATTGTTTACGATTTCAATGCCAGGATTGGTTGAGGCGAAGTCGGTCAGCGAAGGTGTGAGAATTGCGTTTGCATTCTCCATGCCGCCGAAGATCTGAATCAGCGAGCCGCCCTTCTCGTCGCTCAGAGCGTACTTGTCCGCTTCGTTCTTGTTGTTTACGAGCAGCGTTACGCCGTGGTCGGCAGAGTTATAGTAGGGTGCGTAGTGTATTGTTGTTGTCTCGGTGCAACCGTCTGCTGTTGCTGTAGCCATGAACGTATAGTCGCCCGGCACGTATATGTTAGACACCATGCCGGTCTGTGTGTCGAGCGAGATTTTAGAGTCGGCAGGCTGCGAAACGATGCTCCATGTGATGTTGCTCACCTTATCGCTGTGCTGCAGCTGATACTCGTTCTCGCATCCGCAGACGTTGTGGCTTGCTGTTGCCTCGATAGGGCAGTGGTGGGTAGCTAAATCGGGAGCCATGCGCACAAAGGCGTAGTTGACTGTTTCCGCACCTAACTTGAGAACCTTAAGACCTTGCAATTCTATCTTTGCTGACGAGAATGGCACTGGTGACTTTACAACAGCTTCAACTCCATCATTAAACTCCAAAAGTCCAAGTTTCAAAACAGAAAGGGAAACATTATATGGTCCACCCACCTTGTTTCCATCCTTGTCATACAATGTAATAAGAACAGCACCTGCAACGTCAACACTTAATAAAGACTTGCTGTTATATTTGAATCCCACTTCCGTGCCGGCAGGGAAAGTTTCTTTATTGTCCGAAGGCTTGCTTACCACTGTGATAGGGCGAGGAGTTGCTACAAGAAGCAGATTATAAATTAAGTCATATGAATCTTTCAAATCCTCATTGATAACATTATCGCCACCAATGGGTTTTACGCCACTTGGACTGGTTTCTTTTGTTTCCAACTTGATTTCTCCTCTTCCAAAGTCTGTTGCATATTTCGATATACCATTCTCTTTATTGTTAGTAATAGTATATTCGCGAGCCGAACCTACGAAAGCATACTTGACATTGAATGTAGCGAGGGCATCAGCAACCACGCCCAAACGAACAAGCTTGATTTCGTCGAAGTCGCCGGGAGCCTTCGCTATGAACGACTTCGTTATGAGATCAGAACCAGGAATCGTAATCAAAGACAACCCGATACCTGTGACATTCTTTGCATTTTCGATGTCGCAAAGTCCGCCAACGTTCTCTCCGTCCTTGAGGAACTGGATTTTAAAGAAGCTTGCCAGATCAAGCGAAAGCAAACCACTCTTTGAGTTTGCACAGATAGTGAATCCTGCTTCCATGCCGCCGGCATAGTAGTGTTGGTTGTCTTTCACGCTCAACACCGGTGCTCCTGCTACAGCAGCGTCAGCAAGACCTATGAACTCTGCATAGTCGTCCAAGTTGTCGTTGCAGATGTTTTGCAGGTTTTTCATCCCACTAAGCACTTTCACGCCGTCACCGACGCTGTTTACGGTGCAGCCCGGACCTACGAGGGCTCTACGATTTTTAAGATAATTAGTAGCTGAAGGGTCTGTATCCTGATATACAGTCTTTACTTTAGTTCCCCTCCCATTCGAGTTTACTGCCACTGCAGGCGATGCCAACAATAGGGCAGCTGCAATGACACAAATTTTAATTGTCAATGACTTTAAATACTTCATGATTATGTTATAGTTACTAATATTTATTGCACTTATCTTGAAAAATCAAATCTTACTGAAAATCGTTGTCCTAAAATCTTTTTATCTGGGTAAAATCTTTTTCTGGGTGCAAAATTATCAAGCTTTTCCGAGCAACTGCGCGCTTGGTAGCCGTATGGTAGTCTTTAGGTAGATTTTTATAATGGCAAGAAGCGTATCTGTCGAACAATCAGCAGTTTATGCTGTTCGTAAAAAGACCAATAGTAGACATTAAACCCAAATCGGTCATTAGGATTTCTCTGTGTCGTACGGCAAAGAGAAATCCTTTAA
>NZ_JAHQUY010000044.1 GCF_019052365.1 Leyella stercorea | reverse complement strand
GAAGTGTCAGCCCTAATTTATTTTGTATGAAAAGTTTTAGCGGACAGCAATAATAACCAATAGTAAGGCTAAAAAGAAAGGTGCTCATTTTGAGCACCTTAACTATCATTTGTTGTCGATATTAATCGTTGTTTATCACGACTTATTTCCCGATGCAATAGGAACTAAATATTGAATTTAAAGTTTCTTGCGGGGTTATGCGCTCTTCGCCCGTTATCTCAGCAAGGTGGTCGATGACCATGCGGAGGTCTTCGGCGAGGAGGTCGCCGCTGAGACCGAGGTCCATAGAAGCGATTACACGCTGGAGACTTTCGTCTGCGTTGAGCAAGGCTGAGTAGTGGCGTGCAGAGGTTATGACTATGTCGCTTTCTGATATCTGAGGAATGTCAGCGGCTTCGACGATAAGCTGTTCGAGACGCGAGAGATTGGTGCCGTACTTGGCGCTGATGTCCACTAACTGTGAGTCTTGAATTTTGAGTTTTGAATTTTGCGCTCGGCTCTTAGAGACGCTTGTCTGAGCAAGAATTGTCGGCTTCGCCGATGAGGAGTTGTTCAATGATGAGTTAGGGAGGTCGATTTTGTTGCGTACAATGATTAGCTTCTTGCCTGCCACGCGCTCCTTTATGCCTTCTATCTCAGCCTCTGTTGGTTGTTGGTCGATAAGCCAAAGCACGATCTTCGCCTCTTGCATCTTTTGGAATGTGCGCTCAATGCCGATATTCTCAACGATATCATCGGTTTTGCGAATGCCGGCTGTATCGACGAAGCGAAACTGTATGCCATTGATGATTGTAGTGTCTTCTATGAAGTCGCGTGTAGTGCCATGAACGTCGCTAACGATAGCTTTCTCCTCGTGGAGGAGATGGTTGAGGAGCGTGCTCTTTCCGACGTTGGTGTTTCCAACGATGGCTACTGGGATGCCGTTCTTGAGGGCGTTGCCTACCTCGAAGGAGCGTGCGAGAGAGGCAAGACGCTGGTGAATGTCGTTGGCGAGTGCGTAAAGTTCAGAGCGGTTGGCAAACTCCAAGTCCTCATGATCGGAGAAATCAATCTCCAATTCTAAGAGAGAGGTGAGTTTAAGGAGATGCGCACGCAGTTCTGAAAGTTCGTTGCTAAAATGTCCCTTCAGCTGACTGAGCGCCATATCGTGAGTTGCCTTGTTTGTGGAACTTATAAGGTCGGCTACAGCCTCTGCCTGCGAAAGATCCATCTTGCCGTTAAGGAATGCGCGCTGTGTGAATTCGCCAGGACCAGCAGGTAAGCATCCGTTCTCGGTGAGCAGGAACATTACCTGTTGGAGTATGTATGACGATCCATGGCAGGAAATCTCCACAGAGTCCTCTCCTGTGTAAGAGTGTGGGGCGCGAAAAATAGATACAAGCACTTCGTCCACAACCTCATTGTCTGCATTTATGATATTGCCGAAAGCAAGAGTGTATGCCTTGCGTTGTGACAAAGAGAGATTGGAGCCGATAGGACGGAAGACCTTATCGGCTATGCTGATTGCTTCGGGGCCTGAAATTCTAATAATGCCAATCGCACCACCAGGGGCGGTTGCGATGGCGCAAATTGTATTGTTGTTCATTGTGTGTTCTGGGTTACTTGTTGGGCATAGCTTCCTTGATGAAGCCATGACGATAGGCGTAGAGTAGGCGCTGCAGGTCGTTGATCTGATTTTTCAGTTCGCGACCTATATCGGTATCTGCAACGCGCATGCGATGCGCCGACATCTCTACAATCTGCGTCGTCGACTTGATATCGGTACACTTCTGTATGGCGTCGATTGTTGATGTGAAGGGCTCGTGCTGCACGAGTACGAAGCCGCGGCTATGATAGACAAGCGTGTAGCCCGCAATGCCGGTCTCCTTGTGGTAGGGCTGAGAGAATCCGCCGTCGATAACCATCAGTTTTCCGTTCGCCTTAATAGGGTTCTCGCCATTGCATACGTGTACCGGCACATGTCCGTTGATGATATGTCGGTTCTCGCCTACAACATCGAAAGCGTCCATTATATTGTCAACGATTTGTTCGTTATCGCGTAGCTTGAAGTAGTTGCCTTTTTCTTCTACATGTGTCTCCTTGTCTTCGATGAAGTAGCGTTCAAATGTTGCCATTTTCGATTTGTCGAAGAGCGGACTATCCGGACCGCACCAAAGATATAGGAAGTAGTCGATGGCGTAGTTGCGTTCCTCTGGCGTAGAATCGCTTTGGAAAGCCGAGCGTATGAGCATCCCTATATTGTACATTAAGTCCTTGCCCGAGCACTTTGTGCCCGGAACTATTTCTACTTCCTTCAGCTTTCCATCCTCGTCGAGAGGTATTGACGCATGGAAGAGCAGGTTGTTGTTGTATACCGCATACATGCAACCGTGCTGCAGGAGCAGACGTATGTGCTTATGCAGCTTCTCACTCACCTGGAATGAGTGGTTAATCTTATCCATGAGTTGTTTTTCCTCAGGCGTGAGTCGGTTCGGATGCTCTGGGTCGATTGTCGGGAAAGAGTTGCTCTTTAGCGGATATTCCTTACCATTGAGAGTAATGGTACCCTTCTCGTAGTCGATGAAGTTGAGCATGAGGCGGTCTGCCATCTTCCACTTTGCGTGGCGCTTTATGATGGCAGCCTCTTCCTTGAACTGCAGCACGGTTATAGCCTTGTGCATGAGGGCAGCAAGACGTTTCGACTTCTCGTCGACCCGCGCAGAGTCGGCAGACGAAATCTTTGGGATGAACTCCTCGCAAGGATCGTTGCCATAGGTGTCCATAGCGAACGTGGCAAGCGGCATGAGGTTGATGCCGTAACCCTCCTCAAGCGTTGTCATGTTGGCATAGCGCAGCGAAAGACGTATAACATTGCATTGGCATGCGCGGTTGCCAGCCATAGCTCCCATCCATAGCACATCGTGGTTGCCCCATTGTATGTCCCAAGAGTGGTAGCGCGAGAGCGTGTCGAGGATGATGTGCGCACCTGGTCCGCGGTCGAAGATGTCGCCGAGGATATGTAATTGGTCGATAGAAAGGCGCTGTATGACGTTAGATATGGCTATGATGAAATCATCGGCACGACCCGTTGATATGATTGTGTCTATAATCACGTTAACATAGTCGGCCTTATTTGCGTCATCGGTACGCTCGTGCAGCAACTCCTGAATGATATAAGAGAAGTCGCTCGGTAGAGCCTTGCGCACTTTCGAATGGGTGTATTTGCTCGAAACCAAACGGCATACAGCCACGAGGTTGTGTATGGTGATGTGATACCAATCGTCGAGATTCTCCTCAGAAGCCTTTATTAGTTCAAGCTTCTGGTCGGGATAATATATTAATGTGCAGAGTTCGCGTTTGTCCGATTCGCGCATAAGATTGCCGAAAAGCTCATTCACTTTTCGCTGGATATTGCCCGAAGCGTTCTTCAGAATATGCAAAAACGCTTCGTATTCACCATGAATGTCGGCAACGAAATGCTCCGTGCCTTTAGGCAAATTGAGAATAGCCTGCAGATTAATTATCTCCGTGCTTGCCTCAGAGATGTTCGGGAACGACTGGGCAAGCAGTTGTAGGTATTTTATATCGTTGGCTGTAAATTTATGGTCTTTTCTCATATCGTAGTGTTTGTTTTGTAGGGTGAGGTTTAGATGATGTACTTCGTCATATGCTTCATCTGTTTATCGGCAGAAGAAGCGATTGGCATGAAGCCCTCCGTAAGATGCGATTTCTCCTCAAGAAGCGCCATTGAAGAAGCTGCAAACGACAATAGCCGCATATCACTTAATGTCTTATGCATTGCGCCTTCGTCGTAATCGCTGTTTATAAGCGTGTCTGAAAGAGAATCGAGCAGCGATTGACGTATCGTCTCGCGCTTGTAAGCGTATTGTAGATACAAAAGAAGCGCAATTATATCCTTGATGGCTTCGTCTGAAACGCCCTTGAGTTTTTGCTGTATAGCCTCTTTTACATGCGCTTCGTGTTCGTTGTATGTCTTTACATATAGTTCGTTGAATAGTCGAAGCATAGTTGTCGTGTCGGTCGTAGACGTGAACTTCTCGTTGGCTATGACTACGATAGACGCATTAGGAGAAATCTTTTTTATAAGTCGAGCTTCCGCCGGACCGCAACAATGGAAGACGGTAGGAGCAAGCATGCACGATAGGGTGGTGAGCTGTTCTGTCAAACCGTTTGCGGAGGTGAAGACCACAGGCACGCCCTTGTTCGTGTAATGCTTGATAGTCGTAGCCGAAGCAGACGACCATTTGCCGCAGATATGCACAAGGTCGGGCGCTGTGTCCACAACTTCCACATCTCCAAAAGCGCTGATGCTTTCAGAGATAGTGCTCAGCAAGTCCTTGTTCAAGGGTGTCGCCGAACTTTTGACAAGACTTATAAACTTGATTCTCATATCTTATGTGTAGAAAAATCGTGTTTGTCAGCTCGCATATAGCGCAACCTCGTGAGCATGTCGAACCACACGAGCGAGAGTTCGTAGAACGGTATTGCCCATGCCGAGATACGCTCGCCGAACAAACGGCACTTCTTTTTGACCCAAATGATACGCAGAGCTAATGTAAACGTGATGCAGACGACAGCAATAACTAAGGCTAACCATCTGCCCGTTAGTCCGCTATATACTCCGGCTGCTATCAACGCTGCATAGTTGAGATACATAAGCAGAACGTCGAATGCGTATGTCAGGCGCATTCTCGACTTGCGCTCGAGATGGCTGCCTACATGACTGTTCGCGATGCAGAACTCGGTCCATGTCTTTTTCGTGCGACATTCCTGATGGAGGAACGAATCTGGGTCAAGAGAGATGGCGGCTGAGCCAGGCTCAGCAAACTTGTTGATGATGAAGTCGTACTCGCCATACACATGCTGCAGGTTGCCACGATAGCCGTCCTTGCCTATGAACTCCGAACGCTTGAACGCTATGTTCGCTCCTGTAGAGCGATACGCCATGCCGCGAGCAGCCGAGCGAAGATAGTAGCACGCCTCGCGCAGACGTATAAAACGGCGGTAGGGCTTCACGTCGTCCTTATAGTTGGAGTAGCCGACAACGAGATTGGTGTTGTCGTCGATATTACGGGCGATGCTTTGCAGCCATTTGTCGGAAGCAGGAGCGCACGAAGCGTTGAGCATAACAATCCATTCGTTGTGAGCCGCCTTTATGCCGAGCGAAGCCGAGAGTTTGGGCTTGCTCATGAAGAGCGAACGCTTGGGAATGTACGTTGTGTACAGGTTCTTGTGGTCGGCATACTTGCCCAGCACAGCCTCAAGGTCGAGGTCTCCCTTTTCGCCTACAACGATAACTTCAAAACCCGGAGCATAGTCCTGGTAGAACAAGAGAGGCAGATGCATGTCGAGAGCTTCCACATCGTTCTGCGAAAGCACAACGACGGTAATGGGTGGCAGTTCGCAACCTTCTTCCTTGTAGCTTCTGTTGCTCTTAACCGAACGGAAAAAGGGATTAGCCACTACCGACACGACGGTCAGCAGCAGAACTACGATACATATTATGATTGTTATATTGTCGATTAACATTTCTGTGATGATTTACAAATCTTCTGTAATGTAGCCTTTCGGCAGTTTTCGGCAGTTGTACGAACTTGCCATAATCTCGCCGTATGCGCCTGCTGAGCGAATAGCGATGAGATCGCCACGATGACACTTGTTAAGATCTATTGCCTTAGCGAAGACGTCGCTCGACTCGCAGATTGGTCCCACGACGTCGTAGGTCTCTGCCGGCTCCTCGCTCGTGAGGTTCTGAATCTTGTGCAGCGCCTGATAAAGAGCCGGACGTATTAGGTCGGTCATGCCTGCGTCAAGAATGGCAAACTGCTTGTGCGTGCCCTGCTTAACGTAGAGCACACGAGAGATGAGCGATCCGCATTGAGCCACGATAGAACGTCCCAACTCGAAGTGCAGCTGCTGTCCTTCGCGCAGACGTAGATGAGTGGTGTATGTGCGGAAGTAGTCTTTGAAGTCGGGAATAGGCTGACGGTCGGGCGAGTCGTAGCTTACGCCGAGTCCGCCACCCACGTTGATGCTCTGTACATGTATGTTCTGCTTTTCGAGCTTAGCCTGCAACTCGTTGATGCGGTTGCATAAAGCCTCGAAGTCGCCCATGTCAAGTATCTGAGAACCAATATGAAAGTGCAGACCTACAACGTTGATATTCTTCATTGCGTCAGCACGTTCTATCACTTTCTCCATGTCCTGCATGGCGATGCCGAACTTGTTCTCGGCGAGCCCGGTTGTGATGTTTGCATGAGTATGAGCGCCAATATTCGGGTTGATGCGGAAGGCTACATTGGCGGTCTTGCCCGCAGCAACAGCCAGCTCCTCTATCACCTCCAGTTCGGCAATCGACTCCACGTTGAAGCAGGCGATGCCTTTCTCCAGTCCGAGGTTAATCTCCCAGTCGCTCTTGCCTACGCCGGCATACACCACCTTGTCAGCAGGAAAGCCTGCCTCGATAGCCGCCTTTATTTCGCCGCCACTCACGCAGTCGGCACCAAAGCCATACTGGCTTATTATACGCAATATCTTCGGGTTGGCATTTGCTTTTACAGCATAGTGGACGTGAAAATTGTCATGCTTCTCACATTCCTTTTTTATAACCTCTAATGTATCACGCAGCAACTGCGTATCATAATAATAGTAGGGTGTTGCTATCCTATTTAATTTGTCAACCGAAAACATTCTTTGTGTATTTAAATGGTTATTATTATAAATGATATAAGGAGTTAACTTCGTGGCTACGCCATTATCTCCGTTAACTCCTACAATCTTGTTCTTTGACGTGCAGTCTTTCTTTTACTTATGGTTGAAGAGCACGTCCGAGAGGCTTTGCAACGCACGCACCTTGTCAGACTCTCTGATGAGGAACGAAATGTTATAGTTGCTTCCGCCATACGAAATCATACGCACGGGGATATTCTTCATCGCATCCAAGACAATGCTTTCGAAGCCGAGGTTGTTCCAGTCGAGGTCGCCCACAACGCATACGATGCACATGTCCGAGTCGACGGTTACTGTGCCGTACTTCTTCAGCTCATCTACAATCTCGTTGAGATGAGACGTGTTGTCGATACTCATCGAAACACCCACCTCGCTCGTCGTAATCATGTCGATAGGAGTCTGGTAGCACTCGAAAATCTCGAACACCTTGCGGAGGAAACCCGTAGCAAAGAGCATGCGCGACGACTTGATCTTGATAGCCGTTATGTTATCCTTCGCAGCTACAGCCTTAATTTTGCCTTTGAGTAGCACGTTGTCGATGATAGTGCCCTCGGCCTTCGGGTCGAGAGTGTTCTTGAGGCGTACTGGTATGCCAGCGAACTTAGCCGGCTGCACGCAAGTAGGGTGCAGAATCTTTGCACCGAAGTAAGCGAGCTCGGCAGCTTCCTCGAAGTTGAGCTGGCGTATAGCCTCGGTCTTCTCGACCACGCGCGGGTCGTTGTTGTGCATACCGTCGATATCGGTCCATATCTGAATCTCCTCGGCAGGCAGAGCCGCTCCGATGAGCGAAGCCGTGAAGTCGCTACCGCCGCGCAGCAGGTTGTCTACCTCGCCGTAAGCGTTGCGGCAGATGAATCCCTGTGTGATATATATCTGATAGCCCTCGTTCTCTTTCATTAACGCAGCCAACTTCTCCTTGATGTAGTGGGTGTCGGGCTCTGCGTTCTTGTCTGTACGCATGAAGTCGAAAGCCGACAGCAAGCATACCTTCACGCCCTGCTCCTGCAGGAAGTTTGTAACCATATTGGTGCTGATAATCTCACCCTGCGCTACGATGTTCTTCTCTTCGAAACTTGTGAAGAGGTCTTTTGTGAACGAACGGAGATAGTTGAATTCAGATGCAAGGAACTCGCGAGTGCGCTGCTTATATTCGTCGGTAGAGTAGAGTTCCTCTACGTGCTGCATATATTTCTGCTCAAGATTGTTGATTACATCGTTAGCTCCGTCGGAGTTCTTCTTGTAGAGATAGTTAGAGATCTCGATGAGTGAGTTTGTTGTTCCTGACATTGCAGACAACACAACAAACACTTGCTCTCCTGACTCAGAGACCATTGTCGCAACGGATTTCATGCGTTCCGGAGTACCTACAGAGGTTCCTCCAAATTTCATTACTTTCATTAATGTTTTATTATTTTGTTTTTACTTGTACTTTTACTTGTTATATCTGTCAGTCACGTCGTGCAGCTTGCCTTGCTCACATTCGAACACACGTCCAGGAAACTTCTCAATGAGTCCGTGATTATGTGTAGAGAAAACGACGGCTGTGCCCGTGTGGCTGATTTCGTAGAGCAGACCTACGATCTTCTCAGCTGTCTCAGGGTCGAGGTTTCCGGTAGGCTCGTCAGCGATGATAATCTTCGGACTGTTGAGTAAGGCGCGTGCGATGGCTATGCGTTGCTGTTCGCCGCCCGACAGCTCGTGCGGCAAGCGCAGCTTCATGTCCTGCATACCTACGGCTTCGAGCACCTGCTCTATGCGTTCTGCAATCTGCTTCGACGATTTCCAACCCGTAGAGTGCAGCACAAACTCGAGGTTGCGGTACACGTTGCGGTCGTGCAGCAGCTGAAAGTCCTGGAAGATAATGCCCATCTCGCGACGCAACGCCGGTATCTCGCGACGCTTTATGTTAAGCAGATTACGACCCAAGACTTCTGCCTTCTCTGCGTCGTCCTTGTCGAAATCTACTTCACAGTATATTGTTTTCAGGAGCGACGACTTGCCCGAACCCACTTTGCCGATAACGTATACAAACTGGTCGGCGTCAACCTGAAAGTTAACGTCGTTGAGTACGCTGTCGTCTGCCTGATAGACATTTGCTTTTTGATAATCTATTAACATCTTCGTTCTTTTATTTTACTGCCATTGATGATAGCAACCGCAAAGTTACGAATTTTCTTTGTAACTATGTGGCGTTTACACTTATTAATTGCGTATGGACACTATTATTTGAGCGCTTCGAGTTCTTCGCAGAGCTCTGTCCAGCGTTCTTCCTCTTCGTCCATTCTCGACTTTATAGCCGTATATTCGTTTATGAGAGTCATGTCGGCGGCGTTCTCAGGCTGGCAGAGCAGGGCGTCAATCTCTGAGATGCGGTTCTCCATAGCCTCAATCTTCGTTTCCGACTCCTTGATGAGTTTCTCCACACGACGTATCTTCTTCTGCTGCTCCTTATGCTCGGCGTAGCTTATCTTGCCCGAGCTGGCAGCTGCGTCGTCGTTCTGCTGTGCAGCTGTGGTCTGTGCAGGTGGAACCTGCTGCGAACTCATGGCACCAAGCTCGTTCAGACTGCTGATGTCGCGCGAGCGCAGGTAGTCGTATATGCCACCGAGATGCTCGCGAACGGCACCTCCGCCGAACTCGTACACCTTCGAAACCAGTCCGTCGAGGAACTCGCGGTCGTGGCTGACAATGATAGCCGTGCCGTCGAAGGCGTTGATAGCCTCCTTCAGCACCTCCTTCGATGCCATGTCCAAGTGGTTGGTAGGCTCGTCGAGGATGAGCAGGTTCACCGGCTCAAGCAGCAACTTTATCATAGCCAGACGGCTACGCTCGCCACCCGACAATACCTTCACCTTCTTGTCGATTGCCTCGCCTCCGAACATGAACGCTCCAAGAATATTCTTTATCTTCAGACGTATGTCGCCCTTAGCCACGCGGTCGATAGTGTCAAACACGCTTATCTCGCCGTCGAGCAACTGCGCCTGGTTCTGTGCGAAGTAGCCAATCTGCACGTTGTGGCCCACCTTTAGGTTTCCCGTGAACGGAATCTCGCCCATTATGCACTTCACGAGCGTCGACTTTCCCTCGCCATTCTTGCCTACGAATGCCACCTTTTCGCCACGCTTTATGGTGAGGTTCACATCTTTGAACACGGTATGCTCGCCGTAGTCCTTGCGCACGTCCTCGCAGATGATGGGGTAGTCGCCCGAGCGAAGGCACGGCGGGAACTTCAGATGCATCGTTGCGTTGTCCACCTCGTCCACCTCGATAGGCACAATCTTCTCCAACTGCTTTATGCGGCTCTGCACCTGTACAGCCTTGGTTGGTTTGTATCTGAAGCGCTCTATAAAGTCCTTTATATCAGCTATTTCCTTCTGCTGGTTCTCGTAAGCGCGCAACTGCTGTTCGTGGCGTTCGGCACGCAGTTTTACGTACTCGTCGTACTTCACCTTGTAGTCGTTCACCTGTCCGCACGATATCTCTATGGTGCGGTTAGTGACGTTGTTGATGAATGCGCGGTCGTGGCTCACAAGCACAACGGCTTTTGCGCTCTGCTGCAAGAATCGCTCGAGCCAACCGATACTCTCGATGTCGAGGTGGTTGGTAGGCTCGTCGAGCAGCAGTACGTCGGGGCGTCGCAGCAGAATCTTTGCCAGCTCGATACGCATACGCCAGCCACCGCTGAACTCCTTTGTAGGGCGATCGAAGTCGTTGCGTGTGAATCCCAAACCGGTAAGTGTGCGCTCTATCTCTGCCTCGTAGTTGTCGCCACCCATCATCATGTAGTGGTCGTGCTTCTGCGTGAACTTCTCCACCAATTCGGCATATTCAGGGCTTTCGTAGTCGGTGCGCTCAGCCATCTGCTGGTTGAGCTCCTCTATCTGCGCCTTCAGCTTAGCCGTGTCGGCGAACGCCTTGCGTGCCTCCTCCTTTACGGTCGTGTTATCCTGCAACACCATCACCTGCGGCAGATAGCCGATAGTGGTGTCTGTCGGTATAGCCACATTGCCTTCAGTAGGCTTCTGCAGCCCGCATATAATCTTCAGCATCGTCGATTTGCCGGCGCCGTTCTTGCCCACAAGTGCTATGCGGTCGCGATCGTTCACCACGAAACTTACGTTGCGGAACAGCGGTTTAACACCAAACTCTACTGACAGTTGTTCTATTGAAATCATTTTCTTCTTTTGTTTAAATACATGTTGTTATCGGGCTTTGCACGTCTACCATCCACTTCTCGCCCTGCTTCTTCAGCTCTAATTTAAACTTGGCGTTTGGACAGATAGAGGCAGGCTTGCCAATCGAGTCGCAGTTGAGAAAATTGCGCACTTCCACTATAGCCGTTGCCTTGTCGTCATCCATATCAATCGACTCGACGTCGCATTCGGCTGTGTCGCGCTTGGAGTTGTATACGTCGACATCCTCCTGCGTGATGTTGGTAGCCTTGAAGCGCACCCACTTTTCCGATTCGGGCGTGCACGCATTGAGAGCCTTCTGGTAGCGCAGGTTGAAGTAGTTCTGCGCGAAGCCAACAACACTCTGTTCTATGGCTTTCTCCTCGCAGTAAGAGCACGAAGCCGTAAGCAGAACGCCTGCGAGAAGCCCCGCGAGAGCCGTCCGTTTGTGCGTATGAATCCCTTTGCTCGTATTCATTATCTGTTTGCTGTTTTTTAATTCTGCATTTAAATATGCAAAGTTACTGATTATTGTTTGTTTAGGCAAAATGTAGTTAAAGTTTTGTACGAAACCAATATTTTTGATAACTTTGTAATGAAAAACCCCTCCATTTATTCTCTTCACATTATAATATAGCAATGTTCAAATTTATATCATTCGGAAGCGGAAGCTGTGGCAACTGCTACTATCTATATACAGAAAACGACGGACTCTTGATTGATGTTGGTGTAGGAACGCGAAGTCTGAAGAAAAGTTTCGGCGATTACGGGCTGCACATGCTCGGCGGATTTAGTTCGATTCTTGTTACGCACGACCATGCTGACCATATCAAGTCGGTAGGAAGCCTCAGCAAGAAACTCGATCTGCCCGTCTTTGCCACTCAACTTGTACACTCGGGTATGGACCGCAACTACTGTATGAAGATGAAGCTTGCGCAGTCAAACCGCCATTATGTAGTGAAGGGCGAGCCGTTTGAGACAAGCGGATTCCGCATAACGCCGTTTGGCGTGCCGCACGATAGTTCTGACAACGTTGGCTACTCTATTGAGCACGAAGGCGTTGTCTTCACGCTTCTCACCGACGTAGGTCATATCACCGAAGAGATGAAGCAGATAATAAAGAATACCGACTATCTCGTGATAGAGGCTAACTACGACCCTCAGATGTTGCAGAACGGACCCTATCCGCGCTATCTGCAGGACCGAATCAGATGTGGCACAGGACACCTGAGCAACCCTCAATGCGGCGCTACACTCGTAGAGAACTATACAGAACGCCTCAAGCACATCTGGCTCTGCCATCTAAGCGAGGAGAATAATCATCCCGAACTGGCACGCAAATCGGTAGAGCAGGCACTCTTGGATGCAGGCATTAAGGTCGGCGACGAGGTGAAGCTTGATGTGCTCAGACGCAAACAGCCTACAGGCGTGTTCGAACTTGCGTAGTCGTGTGGTTTTAATAGTTAAGTCCTATGACTAAATAATACAGACATACAAAAGAACGGTTGTTACCACGGACTGGTAATGTTGTTACCGAAGTGCGAAAACAATGTTACCGAAGTCGGGTAATGATGTTACCAGTTTGCGGTAAAGATGCTTCGAGCAACGATGTGAAACAACTTTGTGGAATATTAATGCGAAAGACCCTGCCAATAGCGTTTGGCAGGGTCTTTTCAATTGATCAGTTACTATGGAAGTTGAGTTTAGTTCTCCATGAATTTCTTGGCTGCTCTCAGCTGGTGGCGCATGTTACTGAGCAGCTGCTGACTCTCCTGCAGGAGGTTGAGGTATACGAGCGATATCTGCAGCAGGTTGTTGTCCTTCATCTCCGTGATGCGGTCGATGTGACGCTTACGCACTACTGAGAGTTCGTCCTTGCACTTGTCGGCCAAAGCGAGCGTGTCGCGATAGTGCTCGAAGCGGCAGGTAGAGATCTGTGTTTCGGTCTGCTGCATAAGGTCGTTGATAGTGGCGCGTAGCGGGCGGAACTCGTCGATGTATAGTTGCGGAACAGGGTTGAAGTTGTTGTCCACATGCTCCTTAATCGGGTCGAGGATACGGCGCAGGCAGTAGATGTACTGCTCAGAAGAGTTGATGCCAAGGTGGAACCATGTGTTGCGTTCTATCGCGATATCCGTAGGAACTCGCTTCAAGGCGAGCAACTCCTGGCGGCGGAACTTCTTCAACATCTCCTTCTCTTTTCTAAGTTCGTTGTTCACCTTGCGCAGAGTGCGTGTGCGCTCGTTCTCCAAACCGTCGATAATATTGTTGAACTCGTCGATGGCGAAGCGTGTCATGAAACTCTGTGTACGCGATACGTGCTTCATGAGCAGGTCGAGCACAATCTCCGGGTCGCGGGTGCGCATCATCAGGCGGAACACATCCTCCTTCTCGCCCTCTTTCTCCTTGCTTGCATACTTGCGGTTGCTCTTGATGAGCAGCGCAACTACGAGCACCATGAACAGAATCTTGGCGAGTATGCCGCCGTAGAACATTATCAGGCAGACAAGGGCGCAGGCTCCAAAGGCTACGGCTGCGGTGATGAACCAACCGCCGATTACGCTGATTACACCAGTCACACGGAATACGGCACTCTCGCGGCTCCAAGCGCGGTCGGCGAGTGAAGAACCCATGGCTACCATGAATGTTACGTATGTTGTAGAAAGCGGCAACTTGTAGTTGGTACCGATAGTGATGAGCATAGATGCGAGCACGAGGTTGATGGCTGCACGCACTACGTCGAATGCGGCTCCGTCGTTAAGCTCCGCCTCCTGCTTGTTGAAGCGGCTGTCAATCCAGCGCGACACAGACTTCGGCATGTACTGCATTACCCTGCTATTGCCGTCCTGAGTGACGCGGACGATGCTGCGTGCCGCACGGCTCGAACCGAACATCTCGTCGCCTTCGTCCTGACGGCTAAGGTCGACGCTGGTCTTTATCACGTTGCGCGCCTTCTTAGATGTAGCCATAGCCACAATCATGATAACGCCGGCTGCAAGCAGGAAGAACGGAGGTGTCTGTGCCGACTCCATGAGCGAAGTCATCATATAGTCTCTTGCGTCAAGGCCGTTGCTGTTAGCTATATAGTCGCGGAACGAGTCCATGCCGGCGAGAGGCACACCGATGAAGTTCACAAGGTCGTTGCCGGCGAAAGCCATAGCAAGAGCGAATGTACCCATGAGCACAACGAACTTGAACACGTTGACGCGCAGCATGTGCAGAACCTGCATCATGATAGTTGAGCCTACGAACGTGTAGAGCAACAGTAACGAGATGTTGCTGTCAATCCATGTACGAACGTCCTCTGCAATGAAGCGGCTCTTGCCCAAGCCTTTAAGGAAGATGAAGTAGGAGAGAGCTGTGAAGGCGATACCGCCGAAGAGTGCGATAGAGTAGCGCGAGTGTTTCTTATAATTAAAAGTGAACACTATACGTGAGAGCCATTGCACAATCATACCGAAGAAGAAGGCGATAGCCACACTCACGAAGATGGCGACAATCACGCTCAACGCCTTGTCCGTGTTAAGCAGGTCGGCAAAGCCGAGCGTCGGGTCGGCTGCAATCTTGATAGCTGCAAGCACGAACGTACCGCCAAGCAACTCGAACACGAGCGAAACAGTAGTAGAGGTCGGCATGCCGAGCGTGTTGAACATGTCGAGCACGATAACGTCTGTAACCATTACGGCAAGGAAGACGGTCATTACGTCGTAGAACGAGAAATTGGCAGGTTGCATAATGCCGTGTCGTGCCACGTCCATCATACCCGAGGACATTACGGCGCCAATTGCCACACCTGCCGAAGCAACGATGAGCACCGTGCGGAACTTCGCCACCTTAGCTCCGATGGCGCTGTTAAGGAAGTTGACGGCGTCGTTACTTACTCCAACAAAAAGGTCGAATACTGCCAGACATAGCAGAAAGACCACAATCGCTAAATAAATTGTTTCCATTTATATATTTACTTTGGTTTTTTCATGGTGCAAAATTACTCGCTACGTATTACACCGTGTTTAAACACATGTTACAATCCGGTTACAACCCGCAAAAACTGTCAGTCGGATAGTGGCAGACATTGCAAAAAAAACATAAAATAGGGAAACTCCTAATGCTTTTTAGGCAAAATCCCTATACTTATATAATAATTCGCATTAATTTTGTAGTTGAAAAAGTGTAGGTATCCTAAACGGAGACCTGTTAACGTAGAACTTAAATATATACTAATATGATACGCAGATTGTTATTGGCAGCAATTGTCGGGATAATGTCACTCCCGATGGTGGCTCAGGATGATGACGACATGTACTTTGTTCCGAAAAAGCAAAGCAAAGACGTGATAGAGTTTGAAAAGGGTGACGGTACGTACGACCTTTCGGCGCTCGACTCGACTACAATGATGATGTCAGACTCGGCACGCTATTTCGATGGCGCTGACGACGAGTTCGTATGCTCGCGCCGTATGCAGCGTTTCGACGACTTCTATTGTCCGTCGCTATATAGTTACTGGGACGATCCGTTCTGGTATGGTTCTTATGGCTGGTATTCGCCGTATCGCTCGTCATGGTATTGGCGCTGGTACGGCTACAATTCGTGGTATAGTCCGTGGTACTATTCGTGGTATAATCCGTGGTACAATCCATGGTACTACGATTGTTGGGGCTGGAACTATCCTTACTGGGGATGGGGCGTTCCATACGTTCACTACTCTTATCGCGGCAGACCAAACCCGTCACGCAACTTCACTTCGGGCGGTTTCGGCAGCGGCTCACGATTCGGCAATCGCAACACCACGACACGCAACCAGCGCAATACATACGGACAGCGCAACTCGACACGCAACAACTCGCGCTTCGACAACAACCGCAATCAGAACCAGCAGTTCAATCGTCGTCCCGACTATGCTCAGCCGCAATATCGCAACAACGGTTTCGGCAGCAATCGTGGGAGCTTCGGCGGAGGCGGCTTCGGTGGAGGCAATCGCGGCGGTGGTGGCTTCGGCGGTGGTAGCCGTGGCGGTTTCGGCAGTAGAAGATAATAAAGGTGGAAGCCATTCCATCACAATATAGTTTTCTCGTCACATTATTAATTTAATAATACAGCAATGAAAAAGATTTTAACAGCCTTCTCGTTCGCAATGCTCGGCGTTGCGGCAATGTCTCAAGAGACATACGACAACGCACAACTTGCGACAAAGGATCTTAACGGTACGGCACGCTACGTAGGTATGGGTGGTGCGATGGAGGCTCTCGGCGCCGATATCACAACCATGAACACCAACCCTGCAGGCGTGGGTCTGTTCCGCCGCAGCATGATTACCGGTTCGTTCGGTTTCAACAGTCTGTCGGGCACAAAGGATATCGGCAAGGACAAAACAAAGGCAAGTTTCGACCATG
Source organism: Leyella stercorea (assembly GCF_019052365.1). Lineage (GTDB taxonomy): Bacteria > Bacteroidota > Bacteroidia > Bacteroidales > Bacteroidaceae > Prevotella. The sequence continues at coordinate 11,180 of NZ_JAHQUY010000044.1, read as the reverse complement.
TGGGCTTTGTATATGTGATGCGTTCGGGCAGACATTCGTATGTCAACTTCGGCGCAAGCTACACAAAGAGTCGCAACTTCAACCAGATTGTTACGGCAGCAGGTAGACTCAACGGTGCTTCGCAGAACAAGGTTTCGAGCATGAAGAACTACAACGACTACTATCGTCTTGAGGACCATAACGGCGAATTGACAAGCCAATGGGGTAGCAATGACTATCCCGACCTTGCGTACAACCAGGTAGACTACCTTTATAGCAACGCTTTGCTTGGCGGCAAGAATAGCAAGCTTATCGGTATGAACGCCAATGGTTATAAGGGTGGCTACTATCTTGGCGACGCTAACGGAGCGCTCGACGCTTCGGGCAATCCGCGTGCTGCCTATTATGACGCTACGGGCTACGACTTCAGACGCGGTTCGAGTGGTTACATCGGCGAGTACAACTTCAATCTCAGCGGCAACTCAAAGGATCGCTTCTATTGGGGCTTGACGTTCGGAATGTATGATGTAAACTATCGTTCGGCTTCTGTATACAAGGAGAATCTCGTGAATAGTGCGCAGAAGGCTATCGGCGACGTCACCATTGCCGACGAGCGCACTATCAGCGGTTCGGGTTTCGACGTTAAGGCTGGCGTCATCTTCCGCCCGATTGAAGAGTCGCCGTTCCGTGTGGGCTTGTATCTGCACACTCCGACTTGGTACGACTTGAAGACTGAGAATCGAACGACCCTACTCAGCAACCTCGCAGAAGGATACGGCAAGGGCAACCAGTCGACAAGCGGCAGATACGACTATAAGTTCTATACTCCTTGGCGCTTCGGCGGCAGCCTTGGCTATACCGTAGGCAACTACCTGGCTTTGGGCGCTACATACGAGTATGCCGACTACTCTTATTGTGACATCCGCGTAAACGATGGCGGTTCGTACGATTATTGGGGCAACTATTATGAGGAGACTTCGCGCGACGAGGCAATGAAGAACAATATAAAGAGCGTGCTCAAGGGTGTTTCTACGTTGAAGATTGGCGCTGAGTACAAGCCGACACGCAATGTTGCTTTGCGCTTAGGCTACAACTATGTGTCGCCAATGTACAACAAGAACGGATATAAGGACGGAACTCTCAACTCTTACAGCAACTACTACAGCTCTACGACCGATTACACCAATTGGAAAGCTACCGACCGCGTTACTGCCGGTATCGGTTACGCATACAAGAAGTTCTCTGTAGACCTGGCTTATCAGTACAGTCGCACAGAAGGCGAATTCTTCCCGTTTATGAGCTATTCGGACTTGGCTGCCGTTGGTGGCGACAAGACGAAATACGACGCAGGATACGATAACTTCTGCGATGGTAAGAAGGTGACAGACAACCGCCATCAGGTGCTGCTTACACTCGGTTATAAGTTTTGATATAGCGCTTGCTTGATACTTTTTACCAAAAAAAAGACGCTATAAATTTGCAGCATAGGAAAAAAAACAATACCTTTGCATCGCATTTCAACAAAAAGCAGAGGCCGATATGGCTCAGTTGGTAGAGCAACGCATTCGTAATGCGTGGGTCCCCGGTTCGAGTCCGGGTATCGGCTCTTTGTTTTTGATGTGTGATAGAGTGGTATGCGGCAATAGCTCAGTTGGTAGAGCACTCGCTTCCCAAGCCAGAGGTCACGGGTTCGAACCCCGCTTGCCGCTCTTGATTATAAAGTGCTGAAAATCAGTGGTTTTAGTATAGTAAGGAGGTTCTTTTTGAGCCTCCTTTTTTTGTTGCCCCAAACCCCAAAGTGGTGGTTTGGGGTGTTTTAGGGTGTCGTGTGGGGCGGTATGTGGGACTCTTTGTGGGGCGAGTCCCACGGGTCAGTTCTTCTTGAGGCGTTCCCGAAGTTCGGCTATTTCCGCCTCCTGCCTGGTTATTAGCTTGTCCTTATCGGCAAGCCACGCCTGCTGACTTGCTATCAGCTTGTCTTTTTCTGCAAGCAGTTGTGTCAATGCTTCAATCTTTTGCTCTAATGCCGTTATTTTGCCCTCTGCTGCGTTTATCGTCTGCGTGCCTTGATAGTTATCGCCGCTGATGACATTTTGCGACACAGGGCTTGAATTTGCGTCAAGCATCTGGTTGAAGGCGGCGAACTGCGCCTTGCCGATTGCCTTTTCTTCGGCAAACATCTCGCCGATGCCGTTGTAAAGCCACTTGTAGTTAGCCTTGAAGGTGTTAGCGATACGCATAAGGTATTCTACCGAAAAGCCGTTTTTAATGGCACGGCTAAAACTTTGAGGTGTGATGCCGCATCGTTCGGCAAAATCACCCTGCTTTAGTCCGACTTGTTTAATCAAGACCTTAACCCTTTCAGTTGTCGAATTTGTTGTCATAATTACCAAAGTGTTAATTTAAACCGCATATTTGTTAATTGGCAACGATTAATCTGTAAAAGAAAGTTAAACTCATAAACTTTTATTTACCAAGTTGGTAATTGTATGGTAATTTTTACTACCTTTGCAATCGTTGACAGAGCGCAGCGAAACAAACCCAATCAGCTCGCAAAACGCTCAATATATGTTTAATATGCAAATGTAGCAATTATAGTCGAGATGGCAAAGAGAAAAAGAATAAAACTTCGACAGGGATGCCAAATTCTGTTGGCAAAGGACTGCGGAGTAGGGGTCGCAACAGTCCGACGCGCCCTGCAATGGGAATGTGACTCGGACATTCAGAACCTCATCCGCAAACGAGCACATGAACTCGGATACGTCAGACGCTGGTAACGGACGGTACTGCCGTCACAACATAAACCAAACTTAAAGCAAGAAAGATTATGAAACAGGCGACAGTAACACAGATTGAGAAGATATGGCTCTCGAACAAGGAGGCGCAAGCGTACCTCGGCGTGGGCATGGACTTTCTCAAAAACCTCCGTTCAAGCGGACGTATCCCGTTCTTTAAGGTCGGCAATACGGTGCTCTACCGCAAGCGCGACATTGACAGGCTCATCGAGAAAAATAGAGTATGTTAGAGTTAATAGTACATTCATAATAATGGTTTTAAAAACTTTTGTTTCGGCGATATTTTAATCGCTTCGTCGTGAGACGGTTTTTCTGCACTTAGAAGTATTATCACACATAGGTTATAATTTAATTGTCAAATTAATTATCAAACAAACATGTTTCAAGCGTGAAACGAAACCTGCGGTCGTCGCGAGGTGGTCGCAGGGTTTTCAAACAACGCGGAGTGGTGCAAAGGTAAGCACGTGTGGGTCAGATTTCTTTCATAGGGTTAATAGATAGAATCGCTCATAATTAGTCAGTCGTAAGTTAAATAAGCAGTTAACCCCACAAGATGCAGGTGTCGTAACCGCCTCCGCGACTTGAATTTGTTGTTATTGTTTTTGGTGGAAAACAGTTTGTAGTTGATTTAAATTTATTGTTATTATTTGATAAAATTCCCCGCAAATCTGCGAAGACAAGCGGGTTTAACAAGGTCGGAACGCACGATTGGAAGTGCTGAGAACTATGGATAGGGCGCAGTTGTCTGTTTTTAAGCTTTAAATATTCTGGATGATGCCATTTGCTGAATAAATTCCTAATGCCCGAGCCTCGGAAAGTTCTTGCGGGTCGCTCCGCTTCCGACCACAAAGTAAAGACGTTCTTTGATTTGTTGACACACAGAAGAAAGGCATATAGGACGGCGCGAGACTGACAATCCAAGACCGCCGCATCAAGGATGCTGAGTAACGAAAGACCTGCTAAAGCATCTCCTGACGTAGCGAAAGCCGTGAAAGCGGATAGAATGAACCATGCCGGACTCTGAATTGCCGGCACAGGCAAAGCGAAAAGGAACGCAGTAGGCTGCACGTTGAGCGTGCAAGACGGTGCACCGCAAAAGGTCTATAAAGGTGCGGAAAACAATAGACAGAGACTTTATTTAGTGTTTGTCATATTATATAATCAAAGAGGAGAGTGCGCGAATGGTAAGGCGAAGTCCTCGGAACCTTATACGAGTTCCGGGACTATGATACTGGTTCGATTCCAGTCTCTCCTCCTGCTTTCTAATTCTTTTTTAATATTGGTTAGTGAATATGTAACTGATAATTTCAATCATTCAAAGAGTAGTTGTGTGTGCCGTTCGTGAGGATAGCACGCATTGTTTTTTTAACTAAAAAGAAACTAACGTGAAGCAAACGAACATCTACAGCCACAAAGGAAGGCTGAAAGAAATAACAATTCGGGAATATCCGTATTCTTCCGCCGGAGAGATAGCCGCAAGACACGGCGTTTGCAGCGGCTCGGTCTGGTACTGGGTGAAAAAACTGAACCTCCAGCAGACGGACGAGACGAAAGCCAGGATACTCGAAAAGACACGGGGTTGTATCGCAAACACAATCAAGACAAATCTCGAGGTCAAACGAAAGAGCATGGAAACGAAAAAGCGCACATGGATGATGGAGCGGTTCCGTGTAATGTCGGGGATGCCTCAGAAGACAAAATTGCGCATTGCGACGCGACCCACCAAGGCGTACAAGGCGATATGGTACCTGGTGAATATGCGCAACTACTTCCGTGACATTGAGGTGGGTGGCAGGTTCACGCTCTATTACGACGAACAAACGAAACGTTCCGGCAAGGAAGACTACTACACGAAATCCTGCGGACTGACGTTTGAGCAAGTGCGAAATTAGTTCTTCATATATTAACCATTAAAACCAAGCCGACAAGGACGGCTTGCAGGTGCGAATCCTGCCGTTTTGAAAACTTTTTTGATTTTTGATTAAACTTGTTCGGTAACAAGTTGGGATTGCGTCATTGGCACCTGTAAGCCATGAACGCTGCAAGCAAGGAGTGACGGGTTCTTTTCATCTATGTTTGTAACAATTCAAGCCTGTCATGTACCGAGCCTCTGGGAGCAAAACACACCGAGCAGGGTTGAAATCCCTGCAATCCCTCTATTTTTAAAACGACTGAATATTATGGGAATTATATTTTCATCGGTCATCATAGTTCTTTTGCTCGTCGTATTCGCAGCAGTCACCCAGGCTGCGGTCGAGTACCTCGTTGACTGTGACGACAATAACACGAAAAAGGAGATGTAGCTCATGGGTAGAACAAAAGGATGCCATGATTGCATCTGGGGCAACTGGCCCGAGATGTGCAAAGACCCGAAGCGAGACCCGAAGTCAAACTATTGCTGCTGCCAGTGGGAATGGCGGCATGAATAAAAACATAAGGAATGAACATAAGCGAAGTATATGAGCGCATCCGAGAACGAGAGTCGGGCGCAAGTGCAGAGTCTCGTACACGAGCAGAGCTGCACATACAGAAGATTAAGGAACTCCGAGAGAAGCACAAGACGTTCATCAAGATGCCGCACACGAAAGCGTGTGACCTGGTGAAATACTGCCTTGCTATTGACAGGAACCTCGGTATCAACCGAATACATGAAAATGCGTTCGGGTTTATCTTCTTCAAGTATCAGTAACTAATTCTAAAAACATAAGGCAATGAGATCAAGAACAGCAGTGTGGTACGAGACCACGGTACGCTACGAGCGTTCAAAGGGTGACGAAAACAATATCGCTACGGAAGCATACGCCGTGGACGCATTGAGCTTTGCAGAAGCGGAGCAGAGAATTATAGAGGAGATGGAACCGTATTGCTCGGGCGAGTTCGATGTGAAGAAAATCGCAATCGCTCCGTACAGAGAGGTGTTTTTCTCCGGGGTCGAAGACGATGACAAGTTCTTCCGTGCAACCGTCACAATAATTACGCTTGACGAGCGCACCGGCAAGGAAAAGAAACACAACGAAAACTATCTCGTTCAGGCGAAAAACATCGAAACGGCACGCCGATATGTCGTAGATGCGTTTTTCAATACGGCAATAGAATACGAAATCAACCGCCTCGTAGAGACAAAGATACTCGATGTGTTCGAGAAGTAACATGATTTTAAAAACAGCATAACAAATGGAAAATAACGAATACGAAGTGCTGCAAGTGCAGCATGATCAGAACATCGTTCAGTTGGACGCAGTAGAGCGTGCCAACGTAGACTCGCAAGTGGCAACGGCAAAGCAATATCCGAGAAACGTCACACGAAGCATCAACAACTCAATCGCTATGGCGACTATGGATGTAAATACAGCGCAGAGCTGCGGTTACGCCCTCACTCGCGGCGGCAAGCCTATCACCGGCCCGAGCGTGCATCTGGCTAAGTTAATCGTATCCAACTGGGGAAATATCCGTGCCGAAGCAAAGGTTGTTCAGATTACCGACAAGCAGGTTATCAGTCGTGGTACATGTTGGGACTTGGAAAACAATGTGGCGACCGCTTTCGAGGTTCGTCGTTCAATCGTAGGCAGCAGTGGCAAGAGATATTCGGATGATATGATTACCGTTACAGGTAATGCAGCAAACGCTATCGCATACCGCAATGCTGTGTTCGCCGTTATCCCGAAGGCTGTTACTGACAAGGTGTATCAGGCGGCGCAGCACTGCATCACCGGCGACCTCTCTGACAACGACAAGTTGATTGCTACACGCAAGAAGTGTATTGACTACTTCAAGGACGAGTACGGCATCACGGAAGAGGAGGTTGTAATGATTTGCGGAAAGCAGACCGTCAACCAAATCAAGGCTGAACAGATTGTTCTCCTACGCGGTGTTCAGCAGTCGCTTGTAGATGGCGACACAACCGTCGAAGAGCTTATGAAGCCGTACCGCAAGGAAGAAAACAAGAAGAATGTCGCAGCCAAAGCAGCTGAAACCGCAGTGGCCAACGCTGCAAAGAAGGAGGCTAAGGCATGATTACAAACCAAATAATGAAACGTCCGCTTGCCGACTTTACCGTTGAGCAGCGGACGAAAGACGGATATTTCTGTCTTACAGGGTTGCTTAACAACTGGAACCTAAAGATGGGAACCAAGAAAGAGTTAAAAGACTATTTTGAAAATAAAGCAACCCAGGAGTTTGTAAAAGCTCTTGCAGACGAGGAAAATCTACATGTGGACAAATCCCCCTATGTAAAATCAAAGGCTCGTCTCGATCGTGGTGGTGGAACTTGGGGGCATCCGTTATTGTTTATAGATTTTGCCATGTGGTTAAATCCACACTTCAAAGTCAAAGTCTTAAAATTCGTTTCAGACCAAATGCTTACATATCGCAATGAGGCAGGCGACGCTTATAAACAGCTATCTTCTGCCATGAGCAAAATCTGTACACCGCATCAGATGAAACGTTACATGCCCATTCTTGGCAAGGGGATTAATTATATAGTCGCAGGGCATCACGAACATCAGCTCCGCAACGAGTATGGTACAGAGGAAAAGCAGAAAGAGTATTTTGAACTTGAGAAACAGGTTGCAATGCTCGTCAATGAAGGCTTTCTTAGAACCCCAGAAGATGTCGCTAATTATTTGAGACGCAAGTTTCAGAACAAATACTTCTAAGATATGATAAGTACAGAAGGCAATCAGCGCGAAATCTCATGGTTTCGCAGTCGCTTCGGAAATTTCACAGGTTCCGAAGTTCACAATCTTATGAAGTCGGGTCGCAAGAAGGATGAGGTGTGGTCCGAAACGGCAAAGAGCTATATGTACAAGGTAGCCGCAGAACGTCTGTTTAACCCCGACTTCCTCAACGACGATGATGTGTTTGATGACTATCTCCATCAGACGAACTTCACCTCCAAGGCTATGCAGTTCGGTATTGAGCAGGAGCAGTACGCCCGAGAGACATACATCAAGCTCAACAACGATGTCGAGGTGTTCGAGGTTGCATCCTGCAAGCACGATACCATACCGCACTTCGCAGCCTCGCCCGACGGCATCGTAAGAGGCACGGACTTGAAGTGCCTGGAAATAAAGTGCCCGAACATCGCAACACACATGATGTATGTGGATAAGATACACGACGGCGCATCACTGAAAGAGGTCAAGCCAGAATATTATTGGCAGACGATGGCAGAGATGGCTTGCACCGGCGCAACGGAAACGGACTTTGTATCCTATTCGCCGTGGCTTCTGAACCCTATACATATCGTAACCATTCTGCGCAACGACGAGGACGTCGCGCTGCTTGAAGAGCGCGTGAAGCTCGCGAACGCTTTCGTGGAAGAAGTTATCAACAAGTCAAAATCCTAAAAATTATCATGGACGTAGTAGGAAAAATCATAGCGGCCCTGCCTCCCAAGAGCGGCACGTCGCAGTCAACCGGCAAGCCGTGGCAGGTCAACACCTATGTGTTGCAGACCAACGAGCAGACACCGAAGAACATAGCCTTCGACGTGTTCGGCGCGGAGCGTGTCGAGCAGTATAATCTCAAGGTGGGCGATATGGTCACAGTGTCAATCGACATCGACGCTCACGAATACAACGGACGCTGGTACAACCAAATCAGAGCATGGAACGTCGTGAACCATGCTTCGGCACAGCAGCCGACCGCACAGCAGGCACCACCTCCGACACCGCAGCCTGGCACCTTGTTTCCGCAGCCACCTGCGCCAGGAGCACAGCCCGCACCGTCAGCAGGAACTGACCAACTGCCCTTTTAACGTTCGCAAATACGTTCTGTGGGCACAAGCCAACCTAAATGCTATCATAGTAGGGTAGGGCACCTCCTGCCCTACAAACCAAGTGAACTACCCATAGGCTAAAGACCTATGGGTTTTACGGTACATTTTATAAAAGTCATTGTTATGAAAAACAGAATTTCCCTCGATTTGTCAAACATGGAAGCCTTTAAGGAGCTGACCAACATACAACTTGGCGAGCTTATGAGGGCTGTATTTGCTTACGCTTCCGACGGCACGATGTTGTCCGAGGATGCTGACCAAGCCGTTCGTGTCGCGTTCGCCTTTCTGAAGGCGGACGTGGACGCGGAACGCGACTCGTACAAAAGACGCTGTGAGCGCAACAAAGAGAACGCACGCAAGCGTTGGGCGAAGCGTAACAAAAGCAAAAGCGCACACAAGACAAGCACGCCTAAAGATGTGGCAAGTCCTGTATTGCAGGAAAAGACCGCAACGGTAGACTACGAAAAGCTCGTTGCCTACTGGAACCGCCGTGTGGATGAAACAAAGTCCTCAATGGCGAAAGTGCTCAACATCACACCCTACCGCAAGAAGCTGATCGAGGAACGACTTGCGGAATATAACAATGACAACAAGGCATTACAGAAGGTGCTTGACAAGGCTCTCGCAGACCCTTATCTTAACGGCAAAAACCCGTCAAAATGGGTTGCTGACTTCAACTGGCTACTAAAACCCGAAAACTTCTCACGGCTTGTAGAGAGCGGCATTACAGCTTCAAGCGAACCGAAACCGCAGGCTGTGAAGGTAACGATTACTGAACCCGCTTTGACAAGCGAACGTCTGGAAGCGGAACGACACAGAGAGGAAATAGAGTTCACACGCGCTGAGCAGCAACGTAACAACCTCCTTGCGGCTACCAAGGCTGCGGACAGTAACCCGAACTGCATCCAGGCAAGGATAGCATACAACGCCTACGAGGACGGCACACTTGCGAGACTCGGTATAGAATGGACTCCTAAAACATCAACCAATGGCACTGAAAGACGAAATACAGAAATGGCTAAGCGAGCATCCTGACGCAACAGTTGAGGAAGCGATATGGGCAGGAGCATACATCGAAATCGACTTATGGTGCAATAAAACAAAATGACAATGACAACAACAACCGGAATAATATTACTCGTAGCCTACGTCGCCTTTGTGGTAGGCTCAATCGGCTACACAATCGGGTTTCTTCACGGAAGCTCCGCAAAACATAGCGAATATAATGAACTTTAGCCTATGGAAGCAATGGATAAAGAAGCCTACGAAATCAAAAAAGACGGCATGACGCGAGCTGAACGCAGAGCGTACAAGCGTATGCTGGCGAAACAAAAGAAAACAAACTCATGAAAAAAGAAGTAAGAATACCGATTTTGGGTGTAATTGAAGAAAGCGAAACCTTTACTGGGAACGAACGCTATTTTCTTGACTATTACCCACATGGCGAAGGAGTTTATCTTGTAAAGATAGGTAGCTGTTCCAGGGAGTTACGCGATGTGCGCATCCGAAACGAAAAAACACCAAATGACAGAATAAAGTGCGATTTTGGCATATTCCCTATTTCTTCGTCGGCTATTGTCGAGGAGATAAAGAAGGAGCACGAAGCAACGTTAAAGGACTATATCGAGGAGTGTTGCGTCAAGATACTAACCTCGGTAAACGCCAATCGTGACGATGTGAGAAATGTAGACGAGAAAATGAGTGTCCTCATAAAACAACTTACCTCTGATGCCACATGCCTCAAAGAAGCTCTCAATTCTATCAAGGAAGATGGCGTTGCATCCGGCAACGGAATTAGCGAAAAGACTTTGCTTGGAGCACTGGAAATTGTAACAAAAAAAGGACAATAATATGGCAAACGGAAACAAAATTATCGCCTATAAAGGCTTTGACAAAGATTTTAAATGCCGAGGTTTTCAATACGAGGTCGGCAAAACATACGAAATGGACGGCAATATTGCATGTTGCAACCGTGGCTTTCACGCTTGCGAGTCGCCAATGGAGGTGTTCGACTATTATGATATGCTAACCTCTCGTTTCGCAGAAGTGGAACAATCCGGCAAAATGGACAAAGAAGCCGATTCAACAAAGACGTGTTCTTCGCGTATTAAAATCAAAGCAGAACTAAAACTTGCCGACATCATCAATTTTGGTGTTGAATGGCTGAAAGAATTTACTATGCCATCCAAGATTGAAACAAATAACAGTTGCAATAAAGACTACTCCGCTAAGATTGGTTCATCGGGCAACTCCGCTCAGATTGGTTCATCGGGCAACTCCGCTCAGATTGGTTCATCGGGCGACTACGCTCAGATTGGTTCATCGGGCAACTCCGCTCAGATTGGTTCATCGGGCAACTACGCTAAGATTGGTTCATCGGGCTACTACGCTAAGATTGGTTCATCGGGCTACTACGCTAAGATTGGTTCATCGGGCAACTCCGCTAAGATTGGTTCATCGGGCTACTACGCTAAGATTGGTTCATCGGGCTACTACGCTAAGATTGGTTCATCGGGCTACTCCGCTCAGATTGGTTCATCGGGCTACTACGCTAAGATTGGTTCATCGGGCAACTCCGCTAAGATTGGTTCATCGGGCGACTACGCTCAGATTGGTTCATCGGGCTA
>NZ_JAHQUY010000043.1 GCF_019052365.1 Leyella stercorea | reverse complement strand
CAGGTTGCAAGGCGAGCTCTATGTTATCGCAGAGGACATTTCCCCAAGGAGAGGACGGCACAGATGATTTTCTCTTTACTAAAAAAAACAGCCTTGCCAGTTATGGTTATAATATTCAAAATTCACAGAACATGGACAAACAAAAGATACATTACTGCTTCACGCTGTCCGATGCACAGATGGAGTATCTTCGCTGCAAGAAGTACAAGATTGACCGCATGGAATGCTTCATGTCTCTTGCCTCTCTTGCTGAACGTGAAACAACTCTTGTTTCTATCAGCAAGACCCAACAAGTGGAAATCTTGTGTGGGCAATGTATGGTTGACAACACCCAACTTGCCAAACTCTGGGATAAAGACCGCAAGACCGTTCCCAAACTATTACAGGCTATGGAGGCTGTGGGCATTTCCTCTTCACAAAAAGTTGGAGACAACCGCATCATTACCCTGCATTCTCTCTCTGGTTGGTATGTGGACGGAAAATTTGTCAAGAACGGCTTTTCATTGAAGCGCAATGCGGATGGCTCTGCAATCGTCCATACGGAAGTTCCAAAAGCAAGAGTAATTGTTATGACAACGGAGGATGATACAAAGTCGGACAAGGAAGATGGGCATTCTGCCAATGGAATATCCGATACTGACAACAAGGGCAATTCTTCTACGGCAGAGATTTCTTCTTCCCTAAATTCTGCTTCATCTAATGATAATGGAAGTGTGGGTAAGGTCGAAACTAATGACAATCTTTCCGATGCTGTTACTGGTGGAATTTCCCCACAACAAAATTACTCCAGACAATCTGTTGGCAATCCTTCTTCCATGCAAGAAGCAGATGCCAAACAGAATGAAGGAGAACACAACACATATCCACAGCATATGGCAGGAGGACAAACACAACAGTCTAACGGTTCTAATGCCAATGGTTACAAGCCTAACAGTTACCATAACGGCAATCAATAGGCATACAGAGGCTAATGAGCTACCATACCGATAAATCATCCAAAAGGACGATTTACAGCATAGACTACCGTCAAGCTGTTATACGTTTAAGCAGCCTTGGGGACGGACGCTGTTAAAAGTGCCGTCATTTTATAGGTACTTTTCGAGAAATCCTTTTGTAATACAGAAGCCGTGTCCGTCTTTCTGTATTCCTAAAAGTTTCTCGGACTACTCGCAGGCTCGCAGTCGTGACCACCTTTGCAAGGTGCTTGTAATCATCCCATTTTAATCAGAGACAAGAACAAATGAGAAAGAAGAAAATCGTAAGGAAACCGCCTACAGAAGTCCATACCTACCGATGCACGGAAGAGGAATTGAAACGTCTCCAGACACATGCCAAGGAGTGTGGGTTAAGCCTGAGTCGCTATGTCGTTGAGACTGGCTTAAAGCACCGTCCACGCATGAGGCTCACCAAGGAAGAGGTGGACGCTCTCAACTCTCTCGCCATCGCAAGGACGGATTTGATAAAAATCAGCAACGTGCTATCCAAGAAAACGGCTGAGGAAAAGGCTCGGTTCTTCAAGAATGAGAAGTTCATGCGATGGTGGATTGATGCCGTTGCAGGACTTATCCAACATTGGTATAGCATTGAAGAGAATATCGCTACAAACGTACAGACCAAATCAAAGGAGTAATCATGATTATGCTCGCAAAGGTAGTATCGTATGGAGGCAATTCCGTAAGGTACGCATTGGAAAAGGAGAATGCAAAGACGGTCAAGGTGAACAATATGCCCGATGGTCTTGACCCTACCGCCATCTGGTACATGATGAAGCATCATTGCCAATATCATCAGGCAGAAAGAACTGTTGGCAGAAAGTTGGAAAGGTTCATGACCACTTTTGTACTTTCCCCATCAAAGGAGGAATCTGCCAACTTCACGATGGAAGATTGGTCTAACCTCCAAGATGAAGCCTTGGAAGTTTTGGATTCAGTTGGACTTACGCCCAATGGTTTCTCCAATGAGATAAAGACCAATTTCACCAATTCTATGAATGTGGGTGGACTGCACTCTGACTCCAAGTCAGGAACGCTGCACCTTCACATTGACTGCTGTCGTGTGGATATGGAGGGTAACACCAACGATGTGCATGATATTCATCTTCGGGCAATGAAGGCTGCGGAAATCATCAATATGCGCCATGGATGGGAACAACCACAGGAAATTCGGAATATGCGGAAGGTGGAGCTTGCGGAGGATTGTGAAAACACTCTCAAAGATATGCAACAGTTCAACATAGACAGATACTTCAATCTGTTGCGCATGAAAGGCTATGAGGTAAAGCCACGCTACGACAAACAACGGAAACTTGTCGGCTACACAGTCGGCAAGAATGCTTCTGTGTTCAAGGCTTCTGAGATTGGCAGAAAGTTTATGGCATCAAAGATTGAAGACACATGGAAGAAACTGCACCCACAACCTACACAAGTCAAGACAAAGCCTGTTTCTCCATCCGTTGCTCCTGCGCTTCGCCCAGTTCGTCCTATCGTTCAAACTCCAACTGCATCACAACCAAAGGCACAAGTTCAACCTTCAAAAACAGCATTCCAAATCAACATTGGCGATGGAGTTAAGAAGGTGTGGATTCCGAACTCTGTCAAAGATGTCTTTACTAATGAGGTTCAGATTCCAGAGGACAATGATATAGCGACTACAGAGAATGTCGCTCATGTAGCGATGCTGTTGTTTGCAGGGTATATTGACGCAGCTACTTCCATGTCTGAGTCATGTGGCGGTGGTGGTTCTGCTCCTTCTTCTGGTTGGGGCAAGAAGGATGATGAAGATGACTGGAAGTTTGCCCACCGTTGCGCACAGATGGCTCACTCTATGTGCAAGCCTAAACCACGTTACCGTTTCCGTAGATAAATCAATGATAATATGGCAATCAGAAAAAGTAAGATAAACATAGACACAGAAGAAAGAACCGACTTTGAAAACATGATGAATGATGTCGAAAACGAGGTCGAAGAACAGCAAGCCAAAGACGGACTTGTAAACCGTGTTCCTGAGTTAAAGCAGTTGAGTGAGGACATTGACAAGGCTACAAGCACCTTCATCAATGCCACACTTGAACTGGAGTCTGCCATTCAGCAGTATCAGCGTGCGGAAGTTCAATTGGGTGGTGCTGTGACTACCATCGGCAAAAAGGTAGATACCATCAATCAGCACATAAACAAGGTCTTGGAGAATGCACCGAACCAATTAAAGGTGTCTGTGAATGTCAATGATGCTGACTGGCAGAAGATTCAAGAACTGTTTTCCAAAGAACGCCAATGGATGACCTCACAGATGCAGATGCATATCCGTGAGGTCAATTCCATGTTTGCCGATGAACGGAAGAAAGTCCGTGAACGCTACAAGGAATATGATGGCTGCTATCTCGGTCACTATGCCCAGTGGTTCTTTTGGTTCTTCTTTACCATTGGAATTTTTGTGGTTGCAGGTGGTATAGGCATGATAATTGCACAGAATTATGTCAAATAATAACCAGCAGACTTTATTTATGGTACAACTTTCGCAATTCCTTGTCCAAAGTAATAATGTAATTTATAATTTCAGCAAAATAGCCAAGCCCATATTGCCTAATAAAAGTACGTCTTGCATCAAGAAGTAGATATGGATTTCCCGTAACAGTGGCTATACTTTCTTTAATCTCATTAGAGCCTAAATGACTCTCGTATAGTTTTGTTGTTGCGGATTCTACATACTTGTTGTTAGAACCATGTGAGTAAGGATTTCGAAATGAGTTCTTTAAATAAAGTAGCCTATCACGTTCCTCAGAAGTTATAATGTTCTTTTTGTAGAGTGTTGCAATATTTTCACCAAGATTTTTTTCTCCATATTTATTTAATTCCTTCTCATATATGTTTTCAAAATCATATCCGTCATCCAAAGTTCTACCATTGGCTTCATGGTAGACTAAAGTCAATTTGACCATTGTTTCAAATAGAAGATTGGTCAAGGTTATGGCTGCCATGTATTTTTGGAGAAACAGACAGTCACATATTTCTTGAATATCAGGCAATAGAGATTTGAGAATACGCAATTGAGTGTTGCTTAAATTCATAAGCAACAAACGAGTATTTGTATCACTTTCTACAGAAAGACCTGTCGCTATCCGTTGTGAAATTTCTTCTTCGGTAAAGTTTTTCCCTTTATAATTAATTGTGAATGACATAAGCTTTTTATGGTTATAAGAACTTGTTTGTGGAATTGGCATTCTAATATCAACCTTAAATGTTATATATGACCGACTCGGGAAACAATAACGGCATACCTTTCTTCTTGATTTTGAAAGAGTATGTATCACCATGTCCACTTGGACGGCAAAGCAACAAATCAACAGTTATAATGTTCTGTTCAAGAAGTACATCAAATTGACCAATATTAGGATTCTTTGTATGCTCTATCTGTTTGTAGCGAAAGTATTCCTTACCGTTATTTAACTCGTTTTCCACCTCAATCCAGAAAGTTTCACGATGCTTTATTTGTAAGCGTTGGTGCAACTTTACCAACCTCCAAGCTGCAACATCTTCGACTTTTCTTCTCTCCGCTTGTAGTTCAAGGAGTTCGTTTGTATGGTTGACATTCAAGAACAACATTTGACTGTTTGGTGGCGTACATTGAACGGTGTTTTGGTAAGTCTTGAAACCATCTTCATTGATATAGCCGTACTTATCAACTATTTCTCGTCCAGACTTCAATTTACTAATTCCCCAATCTGGCGTTTGAGTAAATAGTACATTCTTCTTGCTGCTTCGTTTATCCCGATGACTTTTCAATTCTATTCCTTTGTAATCAGGAGTTTTGTCACTGTTCATACTGATTCCAAGGAAAGACTCTATAGTTCTACCGATTCCTGTATCAGCTGTTACTTCTGACTCAAACCACTGGTCTTTAACAGCACGGAAACGTCCAAGAAGTTCCTCAGAAACCGAGTTTCCCTCTTGGTTGATAGCTTTCAAAACTTCCTGCATAGGTGTAATTATGGCGGAGTTGTAGCATTTTTCAATATCAATGTGAGTGATATTGATGCTATATAATGTTTTTTCATGCCAAAACAGTACATGAATGTCGTTACCTTCAGTATATGAACCAAAGCCGTAAACCCACATTCGAGGGTCACCTTTCTTTGTATTAGGGCGATAAAAGGAGACCTTTGTAAAGAATTGAGTCGTGTCTGTAAGAATACATGCTGCTTTAATCTGCTTATGTTCTTGACCTTGAAGTTGTTCTTCATAGTTATGAATACCATTTTCAAGGAAATAGGCTCGCATAGGAGCAGTAGAGTCAAGAATACCCTTACCTAAACCAGTAGGGGTAATCTCAACTTGTGTAAACTTTACATTGTGGTTTACAAGAAATTTCAAATTTTTTTGCTCAAAAGCAGTAAATGGACGCATATTAACCATGTGATTTCTACTTTATATGTTTCAACAATGTATTGGCAATTGCCCTTGCCATTAGTGGTGGAACAGCATTACCTACAAGTGTATATTGAGGTATCTCTTTTTGTCGATTGTTACCACCTGTCTGACGTTTCCCCTGGAATACAAACGAATCGTCAAAACTCTGGAGACGAGCCATTTCACGAACTGTCATTGGACGATACGCAGAATAATGAATAAAGTCATCTGGCATTGTACAAACTGTAGGACTTTGTCCGAGAGGATTCAAAACTACATAGTTTCGTTTCTGAGACTCCAGTCCTTTCTTTTTTAGTTCAGTCTTTGCGTCATCATAATCCCCATGTGCGGCAATAATTCGCAGTCGCTCACGAACTTTTTCGTTTTGCTGACTTGTTTGGTGATTGAATAAATCCATGTGCTGATATTTCTGAGGTTTATCCAACTCGTTCATATTCAATACATAGAACGGCTCACTGTCGAATGTAAATCGATGCCCCAAGCGACCAATTCTTGACCATTCAGAAAACAAAAGTCCACGTTCATCTGGCTCACCTTGAATAGCTCTTTGAATTTTTGTTTCTTCAAATTTCAGGTTCAACTTTGGCTTCTTATACGAAGTTACTGTTTCGCCATTTCCAATCATATCCAAATCCCAAAGTGCTTCATAAACTTTCACTTTCTCGCTATCACTGATGGTGGCAGGAATCTCTTTAATAACCTCTTGGTCATTTCTGCAACCAATAAAAACTACTCGCTCACGATTTTGAGGAACACCATAGTTTGAGGACAAAAGTATAAATGGCTCTTCGATATTGTAAAGCCGAATTTCTTTCATCATTTCATTTAGATGATTGAGAAGGTCTGTTTTTCCTTCGAGTTGCTCTTGGATATATTCTATACACTCATCAAAAGTAGATGTCAGTATTTCCAAGGACTTCTTTAAAGAATGCGCAGCATCTGCACAATCTCCCATTTTTGCCACTTTGTCAACAGCATCTAAAGTCTTTTCAAGAATCTGTTCATCTGATATTGTCTCAATTATAGCATTATAGCCATCCATAAAAGTGTCATTGTCAATATGGGCACTGGTTTTTAATTGAATGACCTGTTTGCGGATAGAATCTCTTTGCTGTTTCATTTTTAACAACAAAAGACCATGACGAATAGTATTTACACTTTCGTCACTCTTGCTTATACTATACGGCAAATGTTTAGTTACATCCTTTAATTGTTGCTCAAGATTCTCAAAGAAAATCTCATTCTGCTTGTCCCAATTGTCAGTGGACGTTTCCATACAAAGCCTAATATATAAGGCATAGTATAAGGATGTTGGCATCTGTGGTTTCAACACATCGTCCAAGAAAGCATAGAGTTGATTCATTTTCGCATCATCAACGATAGATCTGATTTCACGAAGAATTCTCTCTTTTATTCGTCCTTCATCCTTTGTTAGTATTCCTTTTACATTCTCCATTACAAAGTATTTTGGACGTAAAGCCTTGATTACCTTTAGGTAATGAAAGAACAAGTCATCACGTTTGTCCAGCTTCTTTCTACGTCCAGCAAGACTAAACGACTGGCAACTTGGACCGCCTGTTACAACATCGATTTCTTGATTACCTATTTCTTTGAGAAGATTAGGTAAAAAAGAATCTTCCATAATATCTTGACACATGAATTTAGTATCAAGACCAAGCATCTTATTATAACGAACACGATGTGTAAGCTCACAATTCTCGTTAATATCGCTTGCTAAACGAAAATCGTAATACTTGTCATCCGTATAGGCTTGCATGAAGCCCTCACTGAAGCCACCAGCCCCAGCAAACAAATCAAGATATGTAATACCCTTTCGGGTTGAAATAAACTCTTTCTTTTCAGACATAATTATATTTTGCCATTTATCAAATTCTGTTATTCAACTCTTACCAACTCGGTATAATTCACTTCAAGAAGTTCTGCTATTCGAAGCAAAATTTCTAATGTTGGTTGAGATTGATTTGTACACCACTTTGAAACAGTTGTGGGGTCTTTCCCTAACTGTTCAGATAACCATTTACTGGTACGATGCTTTTCTACCAGAACCATTTTTATTCTATTTAAATCTTTTCTTTCCATAATTCAACCATTGTTTGTGGACAAAGATACAAATTATATATCTATAAAACGATACTTTATTCATTATATTGTATGTCATAAAACAAATTTATTTGATTTTTTTCATATTCACCAGGGAAAATTCTATTTTCTTTGTCGAATGTCATATCTATTTGAATACGTTTATTTCTTTAATTTTGAGTTTCTCCAAATGCCAAAATCGGAAAATTACCTTTGTTTTCAGTGTTAATTTATGTTTTCTCATGCTTTCATTTTGAGGTTTCTTGATTTTGCTGTTCCTAATTTGTTTCTTTCGTCATTTCGTCATCCTAATTAGTATTGATTATCAGCACATTACGGACAATCAGTAAGATTTGAAAAAGAAGATCATGATGGTCGTCGGCGCATGTATTTTCCTCATTGCAGCAGCCCAGGCACTGCCTCTGTTCTTCGGCATTGGAGGTTAAACGCAGCGTGAGATTGTGAGTATGTAGAACGTTAAAACACTGACAGTTATGGCAGATACAAAGCAAGAGCGTTTTCCGGATTATCCCATTTTCAAGGGACTGCAACGTCCATTGGAGTTCTTCGGGTTGCAGGGACGCTACATCTACTGGGCGGCAGCCACCGCAGGAGGAGCCGTTGCGGGTTTCATCCTCGGCTACTGCATCTTCGGTTTCGTGGCAGGACTCGTGCTGCTAGTCCTCGCCGTAGCTGTCGGTGGCGTTCTCATCGTCATGAAGCAGCGCAAGGGCTTGCACAGCAAGAAGAGTGACAACGGCATATTCATCTATGCCTATTCAAAGAAAGTGTAAAACAAAAAAGAGAATCCATTATGTCCAAGTGGAAAGCTATCAATGATTGTAAGTGAATGGAGGTGGGGGCATCACGCATGAGGGTGCGCCCGCCTTTTTGCGATTAAAAAAGAAAAAGAACAATGACCCTATACATCATACTCATATTCTCAGCCATCTGCGTGGGCATGGCCATCAGTGTCAAGGCATTCGGCACGGGAGGGAAGCGCAAGCGCATCTTCCAGGACATCTACTTCTCCATCGAGGAAGTGGATGGCATCGGCGTGCTCTATACCAAGACGGGCGAATACTCCGCTGTTCTGAAGATGGAGAACCCTGTGCAGAAGTATTCCGCCAACATCGAGGCCTACTATGAGTTCACCCACCTCTTCGCCGCCCTTGCCCAGACCTTGGGCGAAGGCTATGCGCTGCACAAGCAGGACGTGTTTGTGAGGAAGGCATTCAAGGAAGAGAACGGTGGAAATCATGAGTTCCTGAGCGAGAGTTACTTCCGCTATTTCAACGGCAGACCCTTTACCGACAGCGTCTGCTACCTCACCATCACACAGGAGAACAAGAAGAGCCGTCTGATGTCGTTCGACAACAAGAAATGGCGTGACTTCTTGGTGAAGATACGCAAGGTGCACGACCAGCTGAGGGATGCCGGCGTGAAGTCCCGATTCCTCGGCAAAACGGAAGCCTGCGAGTATGTGGACCGTTTCTTCTCCATGAACTTCCGTGACAAGGTGGTGTCGATGACCAACTTCAAGGTCGATGACGAGACCATCGGCATGGGGGACCGTAGCTGCAAGGTGTATAGCCTTGTGGATGTGGATTATGCCAACTTGCCGTCGGTCATCCGTCCCTACGCAAATATCGAGGTGAACAACACCAGTATGCCCGTTGATCTCGTGAGCATCGTCGATAGCGTGCCCGGAGCCGACTGCGTGGTGTTCAACCAGATGGTGTTCGTGCCCAACCAGAAGCGTGAGCTTGCCCTACTCGACAAGAAGAAAAACCGCCATGCCTCCATGCCCAACCCCAGCAACCTGATGGCTGTAGAGGACATCAAGCGTGTGCAGGAGGTGATAGCCCGTGAGAGCAAGCAGCTCGTCTATACCCACTACAACCTCGTGGTGGCAGTGAGCGGCGACACCGACATACAGAAATGCACCAACCATCTCGAAAACTCCTTCTCGCGCATGGGCATCCACATCAGCAAGCGGGCCTACAACCAGTTGGAGCTGTTCGTCAACTCTTTCCCCGGCAACTGCTATGGCATGAATGCCGACTACGACCGATTCCTCACCCTCGGCGATGCCGCCACCTGTCTGATGTACAAGGAGCGCATCGTGCATAATGAGGACACCCCGCTGAAGATATACTATACCGACCGCCAAGGTGTGCCCGTAGCCATCGACATCACAGGAAAGGAGGGAAAGGAGAAGCTGACCGACAACTCGAACTTTTTTTGTTTGGGTCCTTCGGGCAGCGGCAAGTCGTTCCACATGAACAGCGTGGTGCGTCAGTTGTGGGAGCAGAACACCGACATCGTCATGGTCGATACGGGTAACTCGTATGAGGGACTCTGCGAGTATGTGGGCGGCAAGTACATCGCCTATACGGAGGACAAGCCCATCACCATGAACCCCTTCAACATCAGCAAGCGGGAGCTGAACATTGAGAAGATAGACTTCCTGAAGAACCTGATACTGCTGATATGGAAAGGCTCGGAGACGCAGATACCCGAACTGGAGTTCCGTGTCGTGGAGCAGTTGGTGACGGAGTATTACGATTTCTATTTCAACGGTGTGCAGCCCTATCCTTCCTCACAGAAGGAGACACTGAGAAAAAACCTCTCCACCATGGAGAAGCGGCGCGGCACGGAGCTGACGCAGATACACGACAAGGTGGAGAAACTCATCAAGGGACTGGAGGAACGGCGCATGGCATTGAGCGTGAAGACCCTCTCCTTCGACTCATTCTATGAGTTCGCCTGTGAGCGTCTCGACCAGATCTGCATCGAGAACAACATCACCACCATCGACTGCGACAACTTCGCCTATATGCTCCAAAACTTCTACCGTGGCGGCAAGTACGACAAGATTCTCAACGAGAACGTGGATAGCACCTTGTTCGACGAGACCTTCATCGTCTTCGAGGTGGATGCCATCAAGGAGAACAAGCAGCTCTTCCCCATCGTGACGCTCATCATCATGGACGTGTTCCTGCAGAAGATGCGCCTGAAGAAGAACCGCAAGTGCCTTGTCATCGAGGAGGCATGGAAAGCCATCGCCTCGCCGCTGATGGCCGAGTACATCAAGTACCTATACAAGACAGCCCGAAAGTTCTGGGCGAGCGTGGGCGTAGTGACACAGGAGATACAGGACATCATCGGCAGTCCCATCGTGAAGGAAGCCATCATCAACAACTCCGACGTGGTGATGCTGCTCGACCAAAGCAAATTTCGTGAGCGATTCGACGAGATCAAGGCGATATTAGGATTGACGGATGTGGATTGCAAGAAGATATTCACTGTCAACCGCTTGGATAACAAGGAGGGAAGAAGTTTCTTCCGTGAGGTGTTTATCCGACGTGGATCGACGAGCGGAGTGTATGGTGTGGAGGAGCCGCACGAGTGCTATATGACCTACACCACCGAGCGAGCTGAGAAGGAGGCATTGAAACTCTATAAGCATGAACTGAAGTGCAGACATCAGGAGGCTATCGAGCGGTATTGCAGAGATTGGGATGCCAGTGGCATCGGGAAGTCGTTGGCATTTGCGCAGAAGGTCAATGAGGCGGGGCATGTGCTCAATTTGACGGACGATGGAGCCACTCGCCGCTGACACGGCGAGCACGGGGGCTGATTGATGGAAACGGAAATCCCGGAATAGACGTAAAGCCCAGATGCCCGAAAGCAAAACTTTCGGGAACGGTGGCTGGGTAGTATTTACGATTAGTAGTAAATACGATTAGTAGTGAATACTACCAATAGTAAATACTACAAGTAGTAAAGTAGTGGAATAGTAGAAACTGAAAGTAGTAAAAACGTAAAGTAGTGAAGCAATGAGACGTTTATACCTTATTATAATATATATGTGTCTTACACTTGTCGTGGGAAGGGTTCATGCGCAGTATTACAGCGTGAACTACGACAAGCAGATCGTTGCCGCCATGGCTGCCGCATTCGGTGCTGGAGCTATGGCAGAGAGCTATTATAACGAGCAGGTGGGCGAAATCTTGAAGCACTACAATGCCGCAGAGGTTGCCACTGCCGGCATCTTCGCTGCCAAGTTCTTGGAGCGCAAGGCATTCACCGACCTCGGCATTTGGAGCAGTAGCACGGAGAACTACTATTACCGCCGCATCCACAATATGGTGGCGAACAAGATTATGCCCAAGATATGGACGGTGGCAGGAATGATGCTGAAAAGTCCGCAGACCGCCCTCTACTGGGGCAGTTACCTGATGAAGATATGCGCCGACACAAAGTCGCTGTGTATGCAGTTTGAGAGTGTCGTGACCAACAGTAGCTTGACCTTTGCCGACATTCAGTTCTTGGAAATCAACCAAGAGATAGCCGCCATCCTCAAACTCTCGGAGATAGGCAATGTAGATTGGCAACAGCTGTTGGATGACATCGCCAGTGTGCCCGGCAACTTCACCGTGGAGAACCTCACCGCCGACATCGAGACGCTTTACAATATGGGAGCATCGTTGGCGACGGCAGGTATCAACGGGGCATCAGGCGCACTCTTGCAGCAGAGTGCCTTCAACGACCTTTTCAATGGCAAGGTGAGTAAAATCATCGACATCTATGACAACTACCATGACCTCTATGAACAGGCAGAGAACGGCATCGGCAGCACACTCCTTAGTCTGGTGGGTGGCGAGGACAACGTGGCAGCCCTCTTCGACCTCTCCAACTACAACATCACCTCGTGGATGACAGACTATCTGAGCGAGACGCAGGGCAACTACTATACACAGCGTTGGTACATTGCCCGACGAGACCAAGGCAGCGTAAGCCTCTGTGACTACTATCCGCCGACCGATGACAACAGTATTCTGAACGGTGACCATTGGTATCGTATCAACACCTCCGACCCCAACTTCTACCCTAACAGCACGCAGCGAGAGCAGATACTGGCCAACTCGGAGAACCATGCCGGATGGAGCCGCAGCCGTGTGCAGCAGCTCAACGCCCAGAGCGACGGCTTCACCTATACGATGAACTATTGGATGTCGTCGTACATCATCAGCCGTGGCGGCAAGCAGACCAAGAAGGCCTACGCCTACGAGATACACGTTACCAAGAGCTGGAACAACGTGGAAGAGGTGTATGAGGATGTCTTCGACTCCTACAGCATGGACTTGAATACCTTCAAGCGTCAGTTGCAGGCACGTCTCTCGGAGTATAACGACAACGAGGAGGGCTATGTCTATTACATCGGCAGTGACGCACGCCGTTACTATCAAGCCACCGATGCCGCCAAACTGAAGGGCGTGGAGAGCGTGACCATCAGCGTCACCTGTTCGGACGGTGTCACCCTCGGACAGGGCAGCACGCAGTACAAGTGCCGTGAGTGCGGCGGTTCGCTCAATGCCCACAGCAAGGAATGCGCCATGAGGACAAGCGTATCAGAAAATAATCTCGACCTATCGGAACTGGACGAGAAGGAACGTGAGGCGAATAGCAAGATAGCCCTGTTGGAGGCGCAGATAAGCCAGTTGGAGACAGAGAACAGGAACCTGCTCACGCAGATAGCCAATGCCTCTGTGGAGGAAGCCCCTGCCTTGCGGCAGCAACATAATGTCAACAAGACGAAGATAGACAACCTGAAGAAGGAATTGGCGACATGGCAGCAGC
The DNA here is from genome assembly GCF_019052365.1 of Leyella stercorea. GTDB lineage: Bacteria > Bacteroidota > Bacteroidia > Bacteroidales > Bacteroidaceae > Prevotella. Next base: position 14,840 of record NZ_JAHQUY010000043.1, on the reverse strand, counting down.
AGTTGGCAGACATACAGAATGCCAAGAGCGAGGCGGCTAACGACAATGCCACCTCCACCGATGACTACTACCGCATCCCTGCCATCATGCAGGATGTGAAGTCAGCCTACAATCTCACGTGGCAAGGTGCCGGTTCGTGGAACGGCTACACCTACGTCCGAACTGCCACCATGCCCAACATCAACGGCATTATCACCTTCAAGGCGACACTGTCCATTGCAAGGAAGCCCAAGTACTTCCTTGGCATCAAGATACACCGTGCGATACTGCAAATATCGTGGGAGCTGACCTCGGAATACACCGACACACAGGTGGTGGATGTGCTGACCCTTGACCCGAATGCCTCTGACGAGGAGAAGACGAGGCAGGTGAACAGCCGTATCTCGGAGATAGCCCAGGAGTTCCCGTCGTGCAGCATCACCACAGAATATGCCAAGAGCGAGGCAACCCAGACCGCCGACAATGACGATGTAATACACCTGCTCTGGTCGAGCGACCGTCTGGAGATAGCCCGTGAAGTAGATAGCCGTATCACCAAGATTTACGCCGACTTGGTATCATTAGAAAAAATGATGCACTACAAGCGCAGCATCATTGACGTGCTGAAGGACATTCTTCCTTCAATCGACGCAGACCAAGGTCGCAGAAGGACACTCATTGAAGAGTGCTACGAGCGATGGAGAGAGAATGCAGACCCTAACAGAGGGAATGGTGAAGATAACGAGAACGAAAACTGAGGGAGGAACGGAGAATGAGACATACCATCATCATAGCTCTCCTGCTGATTACCCTCTTCCCCAATACAGCCTTGGCGCAATGGGGATTCGATGCGGTATCGGTGGAAGCATACATCAACGACCACAAGAAGCAGCGCAGCCTCTTGCTGGCACGCAGCACTTTGGAGTACAGCAATCAACTGCTGCATGAATACAGCAGTGAAGAGGTGGGCAAATACAAGGAACTGAATGTGGATTTGGACAAATACACCCGGGCCTTCGACATCATCGATGTGATGTACCAGTCGTTGCGCACGGTGCTGAACGTGAAGAGCACCTACCAGACGGTGAGCGACCGCATCAGTGACTACAAGAACCTGTTGGAGGACTTCAATGATAAGGTCATCAAGCGGAAACACATCGAACTGGCTGACACGATGCTCATCAGCATCAACAAGAAAGCCATCGACAACATATACAACGAAGGAAGCCAACTCTACCATAGCGTCAACGACCTCGTGTTGTATGCCACAGGAGCGGCAGCCTGTTCAACTTCCGACCTGCTGATGGTGTTGGACAATATCAACAATTCGTTGGACCTGATAGAAAAACATCTGAACCAAGCCTACTTCCAGACATGGCGGTATGTGCAGCTGCGCATGGGCTATTGGAAGGAGAAGGTGTATCGGACGAGGACGAAGGAAGAGATACTGGAAGATGCCTTCAGCCGATGGAAAGTGGCAGGAAAACTTGACTATTGACGGATTGTAAACAAAAGAAGAACGGACATGAAGAAGACAATGATACTCATCATGGCGGTAGCAACCACCATCAAAGCCACAGCCCAGAGCGTGACCTACAACCACGACTCCTCCAAGCAGAACCAGATAACGGTGATGGAGACAGGTGGCGGTTCTCTCACCCCTGAGTTCTATTATTGGCTGTTACATAACAACTATAAGAAGACAGCGGCAGAGAAGAACAAGTTAGGTTTCCGCACTCTTGCCGGCATCAACCTCTACAACCAAGTAGATGATGCGGAGAAGATAGACTCTGCCCTCACCAAGCGTGCTGAGGTGGAAGCCTTGAACGTAGCCGACCGACAGATAGACCTCGCCTGGCTTGCCGAAAGCAGCAAGATCAACGGTCAGTTGGACAAGATGAAGGCGAACATAGACCATATCATCCCTACAGGAGGCACCATCAACGACAAGCGTCGGTGGGAGGAACTGTACAATATGTACCAGTGTGCCGTGAAAGCCACCAAGGATGCCTATATGCCCAATGCACAGAGAAAGCGGCAGTATCTTAGCATCTATGCCGACCTGACGACACAGAACGAGACACTACTGAAATACCTTGTGCAGCTCAACACCCAAAGCCAGACTACCGCCCTCTTGGCAGCCACCAACGACCGTGTAGTACATAAAGGCAGCATCATCAGCGATGCCAAGAGCCGTTGGCAGGAAAACATGAAGGGCGTGAGGAGCTCGACAGGCACTGACGGCGATGATGCCAACAGCGGTGAGGGTGAAGAAAGTGTGAACAGATAGAAATAAGGGAAGAGAAGAAATAATCACAAAACAGCATAGAGATATGAACGATATTCAGATTTTCAACAACGAGGAATTTGGAGCAGTCCGAACCACAGGAACACCAGAGCAACCCTTGTTCTGTTTGGCTGATGTGGCAAGAGTTCTTGGACTAAAAACCAGCAAGTTGGTACAACGACTTTCGGATGATGTACTTTCAAAGTACCCCATCTCGGATAGTCTTGGAAGAGAACAGGTTACAAACTTTATCAATGAAGACGGACTGTATGATGTCATCCTTGACAGTCGCAAACCCGAAGCCAAACGTTTCCGCAAGTGGGTGACATCGGAGGTGCTCCCCTCTATCCGCAAGCATGGTGCCTATATGACACAGCAGACCATCGAGAAGGCATTGGCAGAGCCAGACTTCCTGATACGGTTAGCAGTCAATCTGAAGGAAGAACGACAAAAGCGTCTGCTTGTCGAACAGGAGTGTGAACACCAAAGGACACGCATCGTTGAGTTGGGATCCAAGGTGGATGACCTGCAACAGGAGGTGACGGAGATGAAGGACAAGGTGAGTTACCTTGACATCATCCTTGCCACGAAGAGCAGTGTCCTGGTCACACAGATAGCACAGGACTATGGCGAGTCGTCCATCCGCTTCAACCGACGTCTGAAGGAGATGAACATCCAGTATCAGCGTGGCAAGCAGTGGATTCTGTATGCCGACTACAAGGACTGCGGTTATGTGACCAGCGAGACCTACCTCATTAAACACAAGGACGGTACGGAGGATGTGCGCATGAACACCAAATGGACACAGAAAGGTCGCCGCTTCCTCTATGAGAAACTGAAGAGCGTGGGAGTCATTCCTGTTATCGAAAGAACATAAAATAAAGAAATAGCTATGGAATCAATATCAAAAATACAGTTACGTCTCTATGCCGCCAAGAGGAAAAACGGCAAGTGGCAGTTGGAGATGTCAAGGATGCCGAAGCGAATCAGCGTTATCGGCAGGACACCCATCGTTGATGAGCATTATATGCCATCTGATTTAGAGGTAGTTTCAATGTCAAAGCTTCACAAATATGTCGGAAGTTACTACGGCAAGATTGTGAAGACCCTCAAAGAGGAAGGCATCATCACCAAGGAATATGGAATGTGGAAACTGCGTGAAGACCTTCAGGACAAGGGCATTGCGGTATATGTCACAGGCAGGATGCGCTGCTTCTACCACTTCTATCTGTCATGGACACCGAAAGGCATAGAGTTTATCAAAGAGATTATCAACAATAGAACCAGGCACTGATGGCAGACAACATACTCAGCGATTTCGGCATCAACATCCTCGAAGAGGAGATTGACGATGTGATATTCCAGACCAACGAGTTCCTGACCGATGCCACCTTCACAGGCTCACAAGGGCCGTTCTGGTGGATCCTCCAAATGTGTATGGCATTGGCGGCACTGTTCTCTATCATCGTGGCGGCAAGCATGGCCTACAAGATGATGGTGAAGAACGAACCGTTGGACGTGATGAAACTGTTCAAGCCCTTGGTGGTGAGCATCATCCTCTGTTGGTGGTACCCACCTGCTGACACAGGCATGACCAACAGCGGCAGCAGCTGGTGCGTATTGGATTTTCTATCCTATATTCCCAATTGCATCGGCAGTTACACCCACGACCTCTATGAGGCAGAGGCGACCCAAATTTCCGACAAGTTTGAGGAGGTGCAGCAGTTGGTATATGTCAGGGACTCGATGTACACTGACCTCCAGGCACAGGCAGACGTGGCGCATAAGGGCACATCAGACCCCAACCTGATAGAGGCGGCGATGGAGCAGACGGGCGTGGACGAAGTGACCAACATGGAGAAGGATGCCAGCAAACTGTGGTTCACCTCACTGACGGCAGGGGCCGTGGTGGGCATCGACAAGATAGTGATGCTGATAGCCCTGATCGTGTTCCGCATCGGTTGGTGGGCGACGATATACTGTCAGCAGATATTGCTCGGAATGCTCACTATATTCGGTCCAATACAATGGGCATTTTCGTTGCTGCCCAAGTGGGAAGGAGCGTGGGCGAAGTGGCTAACCCGTTATTTGACAGTTCATTTCTACGGAGCCATGCTCTACTTTGTCGGTTTCTACGTCCTGTTGCTGTTTGATATTGTGCTCTGCATACAGGTAGAGAACCTGACGGCCATCACCGCCAGTGAGCAGACGATGGCAGCCTATCTGCAAAACTCGTTCTTCTCGGCAGGCTATCTGATGGCAGCGAGCATCGTGGCGTTGAAATGCCTGAACCTCGTGCCCGACCTTGCGGCATGGATGATACCAGAGGGCGACACCGCCTTCTCAACCCGAAACTTCGGCGAGGGCGTGGCACAACAAGCCAAGATGACGGCTACGGGAACCATGGCGACCGTGATGAGATAACATGTGAGTGTGCGGTGAGTCACCGCACCTCCTATTGAAACAAATAAAAGTAACCATCAAGAAAAATGAAAGCAAAAAATGAAATTGAGCGTTGGCTCAAAGATGAGAAATTCATGGCGTTTGCCAACAAGCGTGCAAAGGAAGAGTTTTTCAATTCCGAAAACAACTACATCGACCCACAGTATGAGGAGATGGCAGAAGGCTTTGAGGATAACGACGAGTATGTAGTGCCTATGGTAGATTACCTGAGTTATCGCTTGCATCGTGCCAAAATCTACAGAAATCGACGGAGACGTGAACGTGACATCTGGTGGGTGTGGATCCAACTGAAATACGAAGGCATCTACGTAGAGGCTTGCATCAAGTATTACGCCAAACTGGTGGAAGAAGTTGAGAAGGACATATACACCATCCTGCACCGTGAATATGTGAGAATGAAGAGAAATCAGACCTCAAACAAGCAGTAACGTATGGTAATCAAGAACTTAGAAAACAAAATCAAGCTGGTGGGCATCATCTGCTCTGCGTTCCTCATGGGCTGCATCATCATCTCGGTGTCGAGCATCTGGACGGCGCGCTGCATGGTGACGGACGCGCAGCAAAAGGTGTATGTATTGGACGGCAACGTGCCCATACTGGTGAACCGCACCACGATGGAGGAAACGCTGGATGTGGAGGCAAAGAGCCATATCGAGATGTTCCACCATTACTTCTTTACGCTTGCTCCCGATGACAAGTACATCCGCTATTCGATGGAGAAGGCGATGTATTTGGTCGATGAAACTGGTTTGGCGCAGTACAATACGCTGAAGGAAAAGGGCTTTTACAACAATATCATGGGTACGAGTGCCGTGTTCAGCATCTTTTGCGACAGCATCAAGTTCAACAAGGAGAAGATGGAGTTCACCTACTACGGTAGGCAAAGGATAGAGCGAAGGAGCAATATTCTGATGCGTGAATTGGTGACGGCGGGACAGGTGAAGCGCGTGCCGAGGACGGAGAACAATCCTCATGGACTGCTCATCACGAACTGGAGAACCTTGCTCAACAAGGATATTGAGCAGAAGTCGAAGTCAAACTTCTAATATCCTAGCGGTATGAGTGTAAAAGGAATCAGACGGATGCTTGTGGGCGAGGATATGCCCGACAAGAACGACCCCAAGTACAAGAAGCGGTATGAGAAGGAGGTGGCGGCAGGGCGCAAGTTTGCCAAGACCGCGAGGATAGACCGTGCGGCGGCTAAGGTGCAAGGCTTTGCCAATGCCCACAAGACGCTGTTTCTCGTCATCGTCTTCGGCTTTGTCGCCACGTGCTTCGGCATCAACATCTACAGGATGGTGCGGTATTACGGTCATCGGACGGAGGCTGCAAGTGCCATCGAGCGGCAGGAAGGGCGCATGAAGCAGATGATGAATGCAGCCCATTGCATCACTCCTCCCGTGACGCATCGAACCAACGAGGAGAATCGAGACAAGTCAGTAACATCAAAATCAGACAGCGATGAGAATAACAGATAAGATAAACTTCCGTCAGCCGAAGTACATGCTGCCAGCCATCGTGTACATCCCGTTGATTGCCACAGGCTATTTTGTCTTTGACATGTTCAATACGGAGGTGGCGGAAACGCAGGACAAGAACCTGCAGACCACCGAGTTTCTGAACCCCAACCTGCCCGGAGCGCAGATTAAGAATGGTGACGGCATCGGTGGCAAGTATGAGAACATGGCGAAGTCGTATGGTCGCATAGCAGACTATTCGGCTGTTGATAACATTGAGCGTGACAACGAAGAAGAGAAAGAAGCGTATGAATCCAAGTACACAGAAGAAGACCTTGCGGAACTCGTCCGTCAGGCAGAAGAGAAGGACGATGCAGCCGAAGTGGCCGATGCCAAGGCGCGAGAAGCGGAAGCACTCGAAGCACTCAACAAGGCACTCGCCGAAGCGAGGCTGAGAGGACAGGCGGCAGTTGCCCCCGTGGCCCAGGATACCACACAGGCTGGGCCTCCCAAGGAGCAGATTGAGGTGAAAGGTCAGATTGCCGAGGACAGCAAGGCGGTGAAGGCACTGGACGAGGAGGACAAGGCACAGGAGGTGGTGAAGAAGGTGAAGGTGACTTCGGACTATTTCAACACCCTGACGCAGAACGAGCATGAGCCAAAGCTCATCAAGGCCATCATTGACGAGGACGTGAAGGCTACGGACGGGTCGAGGGTGCGGCTGAGACTGTTGGACGATATTGAGATTGGTGAGACCGTGGTGAAGAAAGGGTCGTACCTCTATGCCACCATGAGCGGTTTCGGTTCGCAGCGAGTGAAGGGTAGCATCAACTCCATCCTTGTGGATGACGAGCTGATAAAGGTTTCGCTTTCGCTTTATGACACGGACGGACTGGAGGGACTGTATGTCCCCGGCAGCCAGTTCCGTGAGACCACGAAAGATGTGGCGAGCGGTGCTATGCAGAGCAACATGAACATCGACCAGAGTGGAGCGAACAACAGTTTCTCGCAATGGGGAATGCAAGCCGTGACCAATGCCTACCAGAAGACAAGCAATGCCATCAGCAAGGCTATCAAGAAGAACAAAGTGAAGCTGAAGTATGGGACGTTTGTTTACCTTGTAAATGGGAAAGAGAAAAGGAAATAGACACTGCCCGACAACGGAATTGTCGGGAACGGTGGCTCATAGAGTATAAACATCAAAAAATCAACTAATATGAATTGTTTTCAGAAAATGAATGTCTGTGCATTGCTTTCGCTGAGCGTGCTTTCAGCCAAGGCGCAGACCACCTACATGGAGATGGAGCAGCTGACGGTCAACGACCAAGTGACCACCGTCATCACCGCCTCCGAACCCATCCGCTTTGTCGATATATCCACAGACAAGGTGGTGGGCGACCAACCCATCAACAACACCATCCGCCTGAAGCCGAAGGACAACGTGTATGCCGACGGTGAGGTGTTGGCGATAGTGACAATCGTGACGGAACGCTACCGCACGCAGTATGCACTGCTCTATACCACGAGGATGCAGGAGGCAGTAACCGATAAGGAAATAGAATGCTCGGAGCGCAATGCCTACAACAATCCCGCTGTAAGCCTGTCCACTGCCGACATGACCAAGTATGCACGTCAGATATGGTCATCGTCTGCCAAATACCGCAACGTGGCGACGAAGATGCACCGCATGGTAATGCGCCTGAACAACATCTACAGCGTGGGCGAATATTTCTTCATCGACTTCTCCGTGGAGAACAAGACCAACATCCGCTTCGACATCGACGAGATGCGCATCAAACTATCGGACAAGAAGCAGAGCAAGGCTACCAATGCGCAGATAGTGGAACTGACCCCATCTCTTGTGTTGGACGATGCGAAGACCTTCAAGTATGGCTATCGCAACGTGATTGTGGTGAAGAAGATGACCTTCCCCAACGACAAGGTGCTGACCATCGAGCTGTCGGAAAAACAGATAAGTGGACGCACCATCTCGCTCAGCATCGACTATGAGGATGTGCTGTCTGCCGATTCGTTTAACCATATACTGTTGGAGGAGGAATAATGAGAATTAGGAATGAGGAATTAGGAGTGAGGAATTGGCTTGTGCATACCTTACTCGTTGTCATCTGTTTTATGGCAAGCATGACTCCGGCAATGGCGCAGCAGAATAGCGACCGCATATCCTTGGGGTTCGGATGCCTGTATGAGCGAGGACTGGACGTGACGCTGTCCTACGAGTATGAGACGAAGTACCACAATGCGTGGGAGTATTTTGCAAACGGATATATCAAGTGGAACGAGTGCGCATCGTGCGGTCATGTCTGTCCTGAGAGTTTTTGGAACAACTACCGCAGTTATGGTTTCGGCTTTGCCTATAAGCCCTGTGTGGCAAGAGGACGCAACCACCATGGCAACATGCGCATAGGAGCATCGGCAGGTAGCGATACTGACAGGTTCTTGGGTGGCATCCACCTCGGCTATGAGCAAAACTATACACTCAGACACGGCTGGAAGCTCTTCTGGCAGGTGAAGACCGATGTGATGATCAAGGGTGAAGACCTGTTCAGAACGGGTATTGTCCTGGGTGTGAAACTTCCTGTAAAATGACTATGCGTATGAAGAAACTGTTTTCAATCTTGGCAGTTGCGGCAACGGTGTTGCTGACTGCCTGTGACGAGCATCAGGACTTTCCCGACACAGCCATGAAGGTCACCCATATCTTGACCACTGACGGCAAGGTGATGCCCTACGAAACCTACGAGCAATCGTGCAAGCAAGCCATTGCAGTGGTGTTCAACGTCAATCAGAGGGAAGAAATGGAGGGAAACGGATATGCCGTCTATCTGTGGGACATCGCTCCCGAAGCCTTTGCTGACAGTATCGGTGTGGAACAGGACACATCCTGTGACCTCACCGCCTACGACGGCAACAAGAACACTTTTGCCCTTTATGGCACGACCGATGTGAAGTCGCCTTTGGCTGAGCGTGTCTTCGACATGTGGCGTTACGGGCAAAGTGCCTATATCCCCAGTGTGGCACAGATGCGTCTGCTCTATCATGCCAAGGACATCATCAACCCATACATCCTGAAATGCGGCGGCACACCTATCCCCGATGAGGATGATGACTGTTGGTATTGGACTTCAACGGAGGTAGAAGGACAAGCGACCGCCAAGGCATGGCTTTACTCACTGGGAAGCGGTGCCATACAGGAGACTCCCAAGTGGCAGCCGCATAAGGCGAGACCCATCATCACGATTATGGATTAGCCCATATACAGACATCGAGTATCACCCGTATCATCATCAAAGTACAACAATTAAAAAAGAAAAAGCATGAAAAAGAATTTGTTTCTAATGTTGGGACTTGGAGCCATGCTCCTCACGTCCTGTGACCAAGACATCGTCAATGAGATTTACCTGCCCGGTGGCGGAGGTTCTGTGGTCGTGACCGACAGCACATCAACCAAGCAGCTTCAGGTATTCACCAATCTGGAGATGCTGCAACCTGCCGTTTCCACACGAGCCGTTGACAACCAGTGGGAACTCAATGATATGATTGGCATCTCTTCCACAGGGATGATCAACAATATGAAGTTCACCCGAAGCGGCGGCACGAATCAGTTTGTGTCAGCCAACAAGGTGTTTTTCACGGACACAGACACTCACACCTTCAATGCCTACTATCCCTATACGGCAAATCCTACCAACGACCTCATAGAGTTCCAAGTGCCGGAGGCAGCTGTACAGAGTGAGCAGAAGGTCAATGATTTTCTGTTTGCCAGTGGAGCGGCATCATACGCCAATCCGAGCCTTACATTGAACTTCACCCATCAGATGGTGCGTGTCATCATCAAGGTCTATACCTCACCAGAATACGGTTTCACCACCAATGATTTTGCAGGAAGCCTACTCACGTTCGTCGGTTATTTTGACAGCGGTACTTTCAACATCAAGACCGGAAAGGTAGAATGCAGTGACGAGTCGGTGACGACCTATTATTTCGGCGACCCACAAAGTGACCACATGGAATATACGCTTTATGTTCCTGCACAGGTTATGCCAGACATGACATTGCAACTCAGCAATGGGGAGAACTTCGTATTCCTCACAAACGACACGTGGAAAGCGGGTCATTCCTACAGCTATTCATTGAAGCCTGTACGCAACACCTTGGAGGTCATATCTGCAACTATTTCTCCGTGGACAGTAGAGTCTGAGAAGACCATCAACGGCTACGAATAAAACTCATAAGAGGATTGGAGGGTGTCCACCGTGGCATCCTTCATCTTTTCTCATTATCACCCAACATCATCGTAAAGTAAATGGAAGAAAGCAAAGAGTTACAGGGTTTTTACAAGATATTCAGGGCGGTGATTTATGTCTCCATCCTGATGGAGTTCTTCGCCTACGCACTGGAGCCGGAGCAGTTGGACTTCTTGGGCGGCGTAGTGACGGATATCCACACTCGCATCAAGCGGTGGATGATTTACCATGACGGCAACCTCGTGTATAGCAAGGTGGCTACGTTCCTGCTGATATGTATCACCTGTGTGGGAACGCGCAACAAGAAGCATCTGGAGTTTGACGCTCGCAGGCAGGTGCTCTATCCGCTGCTGTCGGGAGTGCTGCTGATTGTGCAGTCCGTATGGCTGTTCGGTCATTCGATAATGCCCTGTTTCTATACCCTCCGTTTGAACACTTGGCTCTATATGCTCACTTCCATCGTCGGTGTCGTATTGGTGCATATCGCCCTCGACAATATCTCTAAGTTCCTGAAGGAAGGGCTGCTGAAAGACCGCTTCAACTTCGAGAATGAGAGCTTTGAGCAATGCAGGGAGTTGCAGGAGAACAAGTACAGCGTGAACATCCCTATGCGCTATTATTACAAGGGCAAGTTCCGCAAGGGATGGGTGAACATCGTCAATCCGTTCCGTGGCACATGGGTTGTGGGTACTCCTGGTTCTGGTAAGACCTTCTCCATCATCGAGCCGTTTATCAGGCAGCACAGCGAGAAGGGCTTTGCCATGGTGGTGTACGACTATAAGTTTCCCACTCTCGCCACCAAACTCTACTATCATTACTTGAAGAACAAGAATGCCAAGGACAGCAAGATGCCCCATGGCATGAAGTTCAACATCATCAACTTTGTGGATGTGGAGTATTCGCGCCGTGTGAACCCCATCCAGTTGAAGTACATCAACAACCTTGCCGCAGCGAGCGAGACCGCCGAGACCCTGCTTGAATCCCTGCAAAAAGGCAAGAAGGAAGGCGGCGGTGGCAGCGACCAGTTCTTCCAGACCTCTGCCGTCAACTTCCTTGCCGCCTGCATCTATTTCTTCTGCAACTACGGCAAGGAGCCCTACGACAAGGACGGAAAGATGCTGATTGCCGAGCGGCGTGAAGACCCAAAGACGAAAAGGCTGATACCCACAGGACGGGTGTTCGACCATTCGGGCGCGGAGGTGCAGCCCGCTTATTGGTTGGGCAAGTACAGCGACATGCCACATATCCTATCGTTCCTCAATGAGAGTTATCAGACCATCTTCGAGGTACTTCAGACCGACAACGAGGTAGCCCCCTTGCTTGGCCCGTTCCAGACTGCCTTTGCCAACAAAGCCATGGAGCAGTTGGAAGGTATGATTGGCACGCTACGTGTCTATACCTCCCGTCTCGCCACCAAGGAATCTTACTGGATATTCCACAAGGACGGCGATGACTTCGACCTGAAGGTCAGTGACCCGAAGAATCCAAGTTATCTGCTCATTGCCAACGACCCCGAGATGGAGAGCATCATCGGTGCACTGAATGCCTTGATTCTCAACCGCCTTGTAACGAGGGTGAATACAGGACAGGGCAAGAACGTTCCTGTCAGCATCATCGTCGATGAGTTGCCGACCTTGTATTTCCACAAGATAGACCGACTGATAGGCACAGCCCGAAGCAACAAGGTGAGCGTGGCACTTGGCTTTCAGGAACTTCCGCAGTTGGAAGCCGATTATGGCAAGGTGGGTATGCAGAAAATCATCACCACCGTGGGCAATGTGGTGAGCGGTTCGGCAAGAGCCAAGGAAACCCTCGAATGGCTGTCGAGTGACATCTTCGGTAAAGTAGTGCAACTCAAAAAGGGCGTGACCATCGACCGTGACAAGACCTCCATCAACCTCAATGAGAATATGGACAGCCTGGTGCCTGCAAGCAAAATCTCCGATATGCCCACAGGTTGGATATGTGGACAGACCGCCCGTGACTTCGTAGTCACCAAGACCGGGATGAACGGAAGCATGAACATCCAGGAGAGCGAGGAGTTCAAGACATCCAAGTTCTACTGCAAGACCGACTTCGATATGACGGAAATAAAGAAGGAGGAATCGGAGTATGTCCCTCTCCCTAAGTTCTATAAGTTCAAGTCGAAAGAAGAGCGAGAGCGCATCCTCTACAAGAACTTCGTTCAGGTTGGGGAGGACGTGAAAGCCATGATTAAAGAGATTCAGCAGTTCCGCACTATGATGTAGTGATATTGATTAGAGTGCGGTGAGACATCGCACCTCCTATATAAAATAATGTAATGAGAAGATACATCATCGTACTATTGAGCATGTTGGCCATCTGTAGCGTGCCCTGTCAAAGCCAAACCATTGACAGGGCACTGTTTGAACGGATGGTAGCCATTACCAAACACTTCGAGGGTTGGCACGACCCAAAGACCACACCGGGCTATGTGGGCTATGGTCACCAGCTACAGAAGGGAGAGCGTTTCCCGAAAACACTGACACGTCAGCGTGCAGATTTGCTGTTACGGACAGACCTCCTCCGGCACCTGCGCCTATATGCCCGTTATGGCAGGGATGCTTATCTGCTTGCCACCCTCTCGTACCAGATTGGACCAGCCAAGTTGTTAGGCAATGGACGATACCCGAAAGCGTCCCTGCTCACCCGATTGGAACGTGGCGACAGGGACATCCTGCCACTCTATCTGAGCTATTGCAAATGGAGGGGAAAAGCAGTGGCATCCATTAGGAAACGGAGGTGGGTGGAATATCAGCTGTTGTATGCCGAGCGGTGAGGCACCATCCCTCCTATACCTGTTTGTCTGTCACTTATATTATATATAAAGGTAATAATTGCAATTTCAATGTTAAAGTCAGAGCATTATGGCATCCATCAAATTAAAGTTCAGAACATCATCTGTTCAAGAGAAAGAGGGTCGCCTGTATTATCAGGTGATACACAATCGTGTGGCACGTCAGATCCATACAGAGTACAGAATCTATTCCTCAGAGTGGGATGCGGACCATTCAAACATCATTTTGCCAACTTCCGTCACTCCACAACGTCAAGCCTATCTTCTTTCCTTGAAAGATACATTGGATGCTGACAGGAAGAAACTGCTGTTGGTCATTGCACGGTTGGACAAGGAAGGGCAGTCATATACAGCAGACACCGTCGTTGACAACTTCCATGAGGGAAAAGAATTACATGGCATTATCGGCTATACGCTGGAGTTGAACGAAAAACTGAGACGCATCGGCAAGAAGCGGATGGTAGCAAGGTACAAAACCACCCTCAACAGCCTCCAGCGTTACCTGAAAGGAGGCGATGTGCCATTGGAGGAAGTCGATGGGACAACGATACAAGGCTATGAACAGTGGCTGAAAGACAGCGGACTGTGCCGCAACACCACCTCTTTCTACATCCGCAACCTGCGCACCATCTACAATCATGCCGTAGATGACGGACTGGTCATCTCTTCCTCACCGTTCAAGCATGTATATACCGGCATCGACAAGACCGTCAAGCGGGCACTCCCCTTGGAAATCATCAAGCAACTGAAAGAGCTGGACTTGAGTCTGAACCCCCGTTTGGAGCTTGCAAGGGATATGTTCCTGTTCAGTTTCTATACCCGTGGGATGTCGTTCATCGATATGGCACAACTTACACCAAGCAATCTGCATGGCAGTACGCTCATTTACCGCCGTCAGAAGACCTCACAACAGTTGCACATCAAATGGGAACCTGCCATGCAGGAGATAGTGGCGAAGTACAAAACAGATGATTCTCCCTACCTGCTCCCTATAGCAAAAGGAGAGGGAGCCATATTCTGGAGACAGTACAAGAATGCCTATAGCCGTATCACCAAGCAGTTGAAGAAAATCGGAGAAATGATAGGCCTGTCCGTACCCCTGACCACCTACGTAGCCCGCCACTCCTGGGCAAGCATAGCCAAGAGCAAGAACGTGCCCGTATCTACTATCAGCGAGGCATTGGGGCATGACTCCGAGAAAACCACACAGATATACCTCTCCTCATTGGACACCTCTGTCGTTGACAACGCCAACAATCTCATCATCAATTCTCTTTAGGAGGTGCAGCGTCTCACTGCACCTTTATTTCAATATTTATAACTATTGTATTGCGGTGTGATACCGCAACTATAATAAAAAAGTCGGGGATTGTTGAGCAAAAAGGTGTTTCTCTCTTTAAGAGAAATATCGTTTTGCTAAACAGTTGATATTGAGGTATCATTTTATCGTAAAAGACATATTTGCTCAACAATTGCTTGACGGAAATCAACAAATTTTAGCATTTTTGTAAAAAAGTGTAACTATTCAGCGATAGCCTTGCACCTTAATCCGCGATTGAAATATACAGCAA